>JBIKKS010000416.1:0-2680 GCA_044360235.1 Flavipsychrobacter sp.
AGTTTCTGCAAATCTGCCTCTTCTATATTCAGAGCAGAAGCAGATTCTTGCCCCTCGGCCACACGCAACTGTAAAATACCAATGGTCTCTACACTCAACGACAGATTATCTTGCTGCGTTTTTAGCTCTGTCAATGCCAGCTCTACTTTTATTTTTGCAGTAATAGCATCTTTGTAGTACTGCGCTGCTTTATCATCTTTCTGCTGTGCATACTGTGTAGCCTGTACTTTATACTGTTGTACTTTTCTGTGCTTATCCTCACCAAAGAGTAGCGGATACTTTACATTCAGACCTACATAACTAAGCCCAAACCACGAGTTAGCAGCTATTGGGTCGAAGTTGTTAGTGAATTGATTGGCTCCTAAATACCCTTTCATACTTACTGTTGGCAGATACTTAGCCTTCTCTGTATTAGTTTGCAGTAGTGCCATTTCACCTTTTAGTTCCAAAGCCTGCAATTCGGGTATACTAGATACTTTGGGTTGTATGTTGTTGATGTCAAATCTACTCCTCCTCAAAAAGCTAGTATCTACTACAACATCTGAATATTCAATATCGTTTTGACCTATCAAAAAAAGCAAATACACTTTATCCTCTATCATTTTAGAAACTGCATTTCTGAAAAGTTGCACTGCATTGTTGTGGTTGATCTTACCCTTATTGAGCGCAGACTTAAGCAATCGTTGTTGTTCAAACTCATTTTGCAGCAATTGCCAACTTTGCCAAGTACGGTTGGTATCAGCAATGGTCGATTGTATCTTAGATTGCTGTAGGTAGATATCAAAATAAACCTGTGCCACTGTATATGCCAGCTCATACTCTGTTTGGGCCTGTGTAGCTGCTGTTATGCGCTCTTGCAATTTCGATTCGCTGATCTGCCGGTGGATAGACATGTCTAATAATGGCTGGCTAACAGTAACACCAGCAGCCTGCGACCAATTTGTACCAAACTGAATACTCTTGGTGGCATCGGCTGGATAAGCTGGATTAAAAACCCCTATTGGCAAAATCGAAGTTTGCAAAATAGGATTGTAGAGGTAAGTATATTCGGCATTTACCTGAGGCCAATATTTTCTATATAAAGCCTCTGTCTGTAGTTGACGAATAATCAGATCAGATTTGCCAGCTTGTATATTCTTCCTGTTAGAGAAGGCATTGTTTATAGCCTGCGATAATGTTAATGTGCGCTGCCCACTAGCGGTGACAGATGCCGCTACCACTACTGCAAAAACCCAACAGAATTTAAGCCTAAAAGTGAACATAAAAGAAGGTACTTTATTCATAAAACAATAATTTAGAAAAATCACCTAAAAACCGCTGCTGGCTCTACACTCCTTATTCTGCTAAGAGCAAAAGATGCACCACTCAGCGATATCAGTCCTATAGTAGCAAACATGCCTAGCAGCATCAAAGGCGAAAACGAAAAAATCAAACCCGAATTGGCAACTCCTCGCCTGAACCCCTCCAACAAAACAAGACCAACAAGAAAACCAACTACCGAAAACAGTAAGGCTTGTGTAAGTATAAGACGGGTAATGTATGCATTACCTGCCCCTATCGCTTTTAGTGTACCATAGTCTTTGAGCCTATCTAATGCAGATGAATACATCGTTAGCCCAATGATAAAGAAACCAGCTATTAGTGCAAATATGATAAGTGTACCTGTGCTCAGTGCTATACCACTACTGGATAAAATCTTCTTTACAGAAGATGCAGCAAGCTGTGGTGCTGGCCAGGCTTTTACATCATTGACTGTAGCGTTAATGTTAGCTACTACTTCATCTATGTTTGCGCCCGGCTGTAGATTGACTAATACTGCACTGATAGTACTTATTGGCTGATTAGAATAATACCGAGCTCTGTCTATAGTGGTGACACAGAAGCTGCTACCAAAACCACGAAAACCCTTTGTCTGCAGTGCAAAAAAAGCTCTTTTGCCATTGATCTCAAACTCTGTACCTATATCTATTTTACCACCCAGATTTTTCTTTTCGTAGTACTCCCCGCTCAGCGCTCCGTCTGTTTGCAAATCTGCAGTTTTACCTTCATTTATTTTATTGGGTGGCAATACTGAGCTCAACTGACTAGCATCTACACCTATTAGTGTAATAGCCCCGCTAGTACCGTTTTCATAGTTGCAAGACGCACCAGATATAAGTATTGGAAATGCCTCTTTTATACCACTTATGCCCTGTACTGCTCTGAGATTTCTTACATCAATTCTGCCCAGTTGATTGACGTCATTTGTTTTGCTATCTACTACCCATATATCTGCTTTTACATCGGTGGCTAAAGCCCCCATAAGACCAGAGAGAAAGAAAAAAACGCCCAATTGCTGCCCTATAAGAAAAGTGCTTATCAATATCCCCACTATCACCCCTATACTCTTCGCTTTGTCAAACCTGATAAACTTCCATGCTACTTTTAACATCGTATCATTTTTTGAGATTGTCAGATATATCTACTACACATTCCACCCTACTATTCAGCAGTAATTTATCTGGCTGATCCAACATGATCTTAATAGTTCTCACCCTACGGTCTTCTTTTTCGCCCGATTGGTCTGTGAATAACGATTTCTTCTTGAGAAAAGATAAAGCCTGATATACCACTCCAGTAGATAATGTGTCTTGCGAGCCTACATATCGTATCCAGGCATTTTGCCTCACCATTACTTTGT
>JBIKKS010000034.1:0-9554 GCA_044360235.1 Flavipsychrobacter sp.
ACCTGCATTTGCTCAGTCAGACACCGCTACAAACACTGAAGAAAAAAAAACCGATCGCCCCAAAAACATTGCCGGGCATCAGCTCGCTATTGGCTTCGATATTGCTGCTCCCATTCGCAACTACCTCTCAACCAATAAATACAGCTACGAACTGGAAGCCAACTACTACCTCAATAATGAATTTTATGCTGTAGCCGAAGGCGGCTGGGGTGGTTCTGAGGTAGATTTTACAGACCTTAAATACACCACCTCAAACTATTTCGGAAGAGTAGGCTTCAACAAAAGTATATTGTACAGAGAGAGCCCCCACGACTGGGATATGATGTTTATAGGTATGCGTGCTGCACTCAGCAATGTAAACCGTGGTGCTGCCACCTATACAGTTATTGATTCTGTTTGGGGCAATCAACCGGGCATCAGCACAGGCAAAAATTTCATCGCCGGATGGCTGGAGATAACTACAGGTATGCGAGTAGAGCTTGCCAAAGGGCTGCTTGCCGGCTGGAACCTAAGAGGAAAGTTTCTGATGAACGGAAGGTCTTTTAAAGATTTGGCTCCGCTAAACATCGCAGGTTATGGCAAAGGCGACAAAAACGCCAATTTCGATTTCAACCTCTACCTAGCCTACGCTATCCGCTGGAATAGAAAAACCGCCACCCAAGCCCCAAAACCCCAGTAGATACGCTCCCTTTACTCCTTTTTACACTGTCTTATTGGGCCTATCACCTACTCAAATCAGTACTAATCCCCACCATTTCCACACTGTCTGCATAGTTAAAAATAAATTCAAAATAATCTCACTACCTTTGCGCCTTGATTTTTTATAAGTTGGGAGCGTTGAGTTTCAAATAAATATCATTTTTAAATTATATTTATTCACTACACTCACTTCTTTACACAGACGCTAATAATGAATAGGTACAAGGAAAATAAAGGTTTGAATATGCCTTCCATAGAGCAGGAAATGCTTGCTTCATGGAAAGAGGAAGATTGTTTTGAAAAAAGTGTTACCCAACGCAATGGTGCTGAATCTTTTGTTTTTTATGAAGGTCCACCTAGTGCCAATGGTATGCCAGGTATACATCACGTTATTTCCCGTACCCTCAAGGACTTAGTATGCCGATACAAAACCATGCAAGGGTATCAGGTGCAGCGCAAAGCTGGCTGGGACACGCATGGCCTGCCTGTAGAGCTGGGTGTAGAAAAAGAATTGGGTATCACCAAAGAAGATATAGGTGTAAAAATATCGGTAGAAGATTACAACCGCAAATGCCGTGAAGTGGTGATGCGCTACAAGGACAAGTGGGAAGAAATAACCGAAAAAATGGGTTATTGGGTAGATATGGGCAACCCATATATAACCTTCGATAACAAATACATAGAAACGCTCTGGTGGGCATTAAAACAACTGCACCAGAAGGGATACCTATATAAAAGTGTAAGCATACAGCCTTACTCTCCTGCTGCTGGCACAGGCCTTAGTAGTCATGAGCTCAATCAGCCAGGCACCTACAAGGATGTAAAAGACACCACTGTAGTGGCTATGTTCTCTGCCGTGCGTAACGAGCATTCTCAGTTCTTACACGACCACGTGGGCGCTGATGAGGTAGTATCATTTATGGCATGGACCACCACTCCTTGGACATTACCCAGCAACTGCGGTCTTACAGTGGGTCCAGAAATCACTTATGCTTTAGTAAAAACATTCAACCCTTACACCCACCAGCCTTGCAATGTAATAGTAGCTACTGCCCTATTGCACAAGTACTTCAAACCCGAACTGCAAAACACTGATTTTGCTTCTTACAACAACGATAATAAACAAATACCCTGGACCATCCTTGCCGAATACAAAGGCAGCCAACTGGAAGGTATCAGATACGAACAATTGCTACCTTTTGATGGCAATACCCACGATATCGCTGGCGGCGATCCTTGGCGTATCATCACCGGCGACTTCGTTACCACCGAAGACGGTACTGGTATAGTGCACACAGCTCCGGCTTTTGGTGCAGATGACTACAGGGTAGGCAAAAAGAACAACATAGGTATACTCACCATGGTAGACCGTGAAGGCAAGTTTAATGACTACACCGGCGAGTTTAGTGGCAGATTTGTAAAAAACTACAAAAACGACCCCGATTATACAGATGTAGACGTAGACATTGCCGTTAAATTAAAACTTAGCGGTCATGCCTTCAAGGTGGAAAAGTACGAACACACCTACCCTCACTGCTGGCGCACAGACAAGCCTATACTCTATTATCCGCTCGATGCATGGTTTATCAAAACCACCGCTGTCAAAGACCGAATGATAGAACTGAACAAAACCATCAACTGGAAACCCAAAGCCACCGGCGAAGGTAGATTTGGCAACTGGCTAGAGAACATGGTAGACTGGAACCTTAGCCGAAGCCGCTATTGGGGCACTCCACTTCCTGTATGGGTGAGCGAGGACGGTACCCAAACCAAATGTATAGGCGGAATAGCCGAACTGAAAAACGAAATAGAAAAAGCCAACAGACTGCTCAACATCAATCAGTTTGTAGATGATAATACACTAGACCTACACAAACCTTACGTAGACCAATGGATATTAGCTACTGATGATGGCAAACCCATGCGCCGCGAACCAGATCTTATAGATGTATGGTTCGATAGTGGCGCTATGCCTTATGCACAGCTTCACTATCCTTTCGAGCAAAGCGAAAACAACGACATCAAGAAAAACTTCCCTGCCGATTTCATTGCCGAAGGTGTAGACCAGACACGTGGTTGGTTTTATACGCTGCATGCGCTTAGCGTTATGCTGTTCGATAGTGTAGCTTACAAAACTGTTGTTAGCAATGGTCTGGTGCTCGACAAAAACGGAAACAAAATGAGCAAACGAGTGGGCAACGTAGTAGACCCATTCATGACAATAGAACAAAACAGTGCCGATGCTACTCGTTGGTACCTCATCACCAATGCATCCCCCTGGGATAGCCTCAAGTTCGACAACGAAGGCATAAAAGAAGTACAACGCAAATACTTTGGCACATTATACAATACCTATCAGTTTTTTGCATTGTATGCCAATGTTGATAAGTTCACCTTCAGCGAATTATACATACCCGTTCATGAACGCCCCGAAATAGATAGATGGATACTTTCTAGCTTGCACAGCTTGGTGAAAAAAGTGACCGCTAGCTTCGACGATTACGAACCTACACAAGCTGGCAGAGCCATGGAATACTTCCTCGATGAGCAACTGAGCAACTGGTACGTTCGCCTTTGCCGTCGCCGGTTCTGGAAAGGCGAGTATGAGCATGACAAAATATGTGCCTACCAAACGCTCTATGAGTGTCTGGAAACACTGTCTTTGCTCATGGCGCCTATAGCACCTTTCTTTGCCGATTGGCTGTTCCGCAACCTCAACGAGGTCACTCAGTACCGCACACTCACCAGCGTGCACCTGGGCGAATATCCTATAGCCAACGAAGAACTGATAGATGAAAGTCTGGAAGAAAGAATGCAAATGGCACAGGATATATCTTCACTGGTACTATCCATAAGAAAAAAGGTAAACATAAAAGTTCGTCAACCCCTTAGCCGCATACTCATACCAGTGCTCAACAGCCGTATGCAAGAGCAGATAGTTAAAATAGAAGAGTTATTAAAAAATGAAGTAAACATTAAATCTGTTGAGTACATCACTGAAAATGAAGGCTTTATCAACAAAAAAATAAAGCCTAACTTCAAGGCTCTGGGTACCCGTATGGGCGCACGTATGAAGAGTGTAGCAGCTGCAATAAACAATATGACCCAGCATGAAATTATTGAACTGGAACGCCAAAACACCTTTGCACTACTTATCAATGATGAACCAGTATCTATAACCCTTGCAGATGTAGATATTATAGCCGACGACATACCTGGTTGGTCTGTAGCCAACAAAGAAAATCTCACCGTTGCACTCGATATCACCCTCACTACCCTCCTCACCGAAGAAGGCATAGCCAGAGAACTTGTGAACAGAGTGCAGAAGGAAAGAAAAGACACAGGGTTAGATGTCACAGACCGCATCTTGTTAACCATAGATTCACCTACTGAACTAAATAGCGCAATAATTAATTTTAGTAACTATATTTGCGGCGAAATTTTAGCTGATAATATTACGATAGCTCCGGTAGTAGATAGTGGGACAGAAATAGAAATAAACGATGTAACATTCAAAATACTCATATCAAAAACTAACTAGTTATGGCTGTCAACAAAAAGCAGGTAGCAAAACCAAGCAAAAGTTCAAAATCAAATGAATCAGCTAAAAAAGCTGCCCCTGCCACTAAAAAGACAGCTCCTGCTAACAAAGCAGCTGCTAAAAAAATAGAAGAAATTCCTGCTAAAAAAGCAGCCGCTAAAAAAATAGAGGAAACTCCTGCTAAAAAAGCAGCTACTAAAAAAATAGAGGAAACTCCTGTTAAAAAAGCAGCAGTCAAAAAAAACGCAACACCCGACAAACCCGTAGTGCCTCAGAAAAAAGCACCCGCTAAGAAAGCTATTCCTGTTAAAAAATCAGCTCCAAACATTAACCAACAGACTGTGAATAAAAAGAATATAATGCCTGAAACAAAAGCAACAAAAGCAACAAAAACGGCAACAGCCACAAAACCAGTACCAGAAAAGAAAGCAGCTTCAGCTAAAAAAGCGGTTGTAGAAACCAAAAAGGAAGCTACGACTAAAAAAGCCACACCAACACCAGCAGTAAAAGTAGCAGTAAAGCCAGAACCAAAACCAGTAGCTGCACCCAAACCAGCTCCTCAAAAAAAAGTACCTGTTGCTAAAAAATCAGCATCTAAAGCACCCATCAAGCAAATGCCAGCAAAACCTGTAGTGCCATTGGTAAAACCAATGCCTACCCCTGCTGCCAGACCTACAGAAAAGAAACCTACAGTTATCATTGCTCACCGCAAACTTGAAAATAAATCTAAACCAGGTAAAGTAGAAGAAAACATAATACCTCCTTACCAACCAGAGGTATATCGTTCTATTCTCGACGACCATTTACCTGAGCCCATTTCCACAACTTACAGATATAGCGACGAAGAATTAAATGAATTTAGGCAGCTAATTAATACCAGATTAGATGCAGCTCGCAAAGAACTTAACTATCTGCAAGGTCTTATAACCCGCAAAGATGAAGCAGGTACAGAAGATACCGAAAACAGATTTATGAACATGGAAGATGGTAGTGGTGCTATGGAGCGTGAGCAATTAGCTCAGCTTGCTAGCCGACAAATTCAATTCATGAACCATCTCGAAAAAGCATTGGTACGTATAGAAAACAAAACCTATGGCGTATGTAGGGTTACTGGCAAACTTATAGACAAAGCGCGCCTTCGCGCAGTGCCCCATGCCACACTGAGCATAGAAGCTAAAAATACTATGTCAGGCAAATAATTAACTCATTTCTCGTTCCTCAAAACACACCATGACCGAAACCCATGGTGTGTTTTGCATTTATATCATACTTTACTCGTGGTTACACTTATTGGCATACATGACAGACAAAGTATATTTACGAACTACTTACTGTCAACTATGCACTGGCATTCTTAAAAAAATCATTAGTCTGACAGAATTTCTGCCATTATTACAGAAAAACAAAAGTGGCATATCGATTGATTAGAAGTAGTAAATACAAAAATTATTATGGCAAAAATTATTGGAATCGATTTAGGAACTACCAACTCATGCGTATCAGTTATGGAAGGCAATGAGCCTGTAGTTATAGCAAATGACGAAGGCAGACGCACTACCCCTTCGGTTGTGGCTTTCCTCAAAAATGGCGAGCGTAAAGTAGGCGATCCTGCTAAACGTCAGGCTATTACCAACCCACAAAACACCATACAGTCTATCAAACGCTTTATGGGTCGTCGTTTTGACGAGGTTACTAACGAAATTTCGCATTTCACATACAAACTTACAAAAGGCGACAACAACACTCCACGTGTTGACATCGACAGCCGTTTGTACACTCCACAGGAGATATCAGCTATGGTACTTCAGAAAATGAAGAAAACCGCAGAAGATTTCTTGGGCTACGAAGTAACAGAAGCTGTAATCACAGTGCCTGCTTATTTCAATGATGCACAACGTCAGGCTACTAAAGAAGCTGGCGAAATAGCTGGTCTTAATGTTCGCCGTATCATCAACGAACCTACCGCAGCAGCATTGGCTTATGGTCTTGACAAACAACACAAAGACAGCAAAATAGCAGTATTCGACCTTGGTGGTGGTACATTCGATGTATCAGTTCTAGAACTGGGCGATGGTGTATTCGAAGTAAAATCAACTAACGGTGATACACACCTTGGTGGCGATGACTTTGATAAAGTTGTCATGGACTGGTTGTCTGATGAGTTCAGAAAAGATGAGTCTATGGAACTTCGCAAAGACCCTATGGCTTGGCAGCGTCTAAAGGAAGCTGCTGAAAAAGCTAAAATAGAGCTCTCTTCTTCTCAGGAAACTGAAATCAATTTGCCTTACATCACAGCAATTGACGGTGCACCAAAACACTTGGTACGCAAATTGACACGTGCAAAATTCGAGCAACTAGCTGACAGCCTTATCGAGCGTACACTGGAGCCTTGCCGCAAAGCACTGAAAGATGCTGGTATTAGCGCTAGCGAAATAGACGAAGTTATACTTGTAGGTGGTTCTACTCGTATACCTAAAGTTCAGGAAGTTGTTGAAAAATTCTTTGGCAAAAAACCACATAAAGGTGTTAACCCTGACGAAGTAGTAGCAATAGGTGCCGCTATACAGGGTGGTGTACTTACCGGCGATGTTAAAGATGTATTGTTGTTGGACGTTACCCCTCTATCTCTGGGTATCGAAACAATGGGTGGTGTAATGACTCGCCTTATCGAATCAAACACTACTATCCCTACCAAAAAGAGCGAAACTTTCTCTACTGCTAGCGACAGCCAGCCAAGTGTAGAAATAAATGTTTTGCAAGGCGAACGCCCAATGGCTAAGGATAACAAAAACCTGGGTAGATTCATACTAGATGGCATACCACCAGCACCACGTGGTGTACCACAAATCGAAGTTATTTTCGACATCGATGCCAACGGTATATTGCATGTTACTGCCCGCGACAAAGGAACCGGCAAACAACAGAACATCCGTATCGAAGCTGGTAGCGGTCTGAACAAGGAAGAAATAGAACGCATGAAAAATGAAGCAAAAGCTAATGAAGAGTCAGACAAACTCGTTCGCGAGCGTGTTGAAAAACTCAACAAAGCAGATGGCTTGATATTCAATACCGAAAAACAGCTGAAAGAATATGGCGATAAGATATCTGCAGACAAAAAAGCAAATATCGAAGCTGCTATGGAAAAACTGAAAACTGCTCAGAAAGCTGAAGATATAGACAGTATCGACAAATACGAAGAAGAGCTCAATGCTGCTTGGATGGCTGCAAGTGAAGAAATGTACAAAGCTGGCGCACAGCCAGGAGGTCCTTCTCCAGACGCTGGCAATACACAAAACGCTGCTAGTGGCAACGAAAGCCCAGTAGCTGATGCTGAGTACGAAGAAGTAAAATAATCCACTTAGGATTTGATAAATAACGAATAAGAGAGGCACTACAGTAATACGTGGTGCCTCTCTTACTTTTTATTTACCTACTCATCATTGTTAGCACCACTACATACAATAGTTGTGTTTTTGTTGTGTTTCTAGTTTATACCTTTGCTGTTATTGTTATCACCTCAATCTCCTAAGTAGCATACATGATACTCTATTCACAATCTATTAGGTTTATTATACTATCTATCAGTGTTGTATTACTATCCGTAGGTTTCAGTAACACTGCTTCAGCTCAGGTTTCAGGGATGGAAGCAGATATATTTTGCGGAAAAAAATGGTATTGCGAAATGACAAAATATAACGATGGCACTATTCACCCTACCGAAAAATCAAAAACTGATGATTATATGCACTTTTTGTGCGATAGCAGCTCATTTATACTCTTTGAAGGTGGCATTTCACTAAAAGGAGATTGGACTTTTGATGAAGCTACGATGATTATAACCCTACACCAAAAACAACTAAGTACAATCTCCAATTCTTTCGCATTCCACATCATTGAGTATGATGATACCCACATGGTAATAATGGGAGAGGAAGGCACTGCAACCGAAGAAACTTTACATCTTTATACCAAATAATAATATTAAAACATGCTAATAACCCTGCACTTTTCTTTGGTACATTTTTTTATTCAATTTCCTGACATTATCGGCAGTGGCATCATAAGATTCTAATCTTATAATCTTTTTTGCTTCCTTTGGCGACTTCACAAAAAGCGCCACAGGCATTGCTATATTGCTACTATTATTGTTTGTCAATTCCATCGGTTATTGTTTTGTTAAGTGAAAGTAACAATTAACACCGAAATAACGAAACTCTCAAGATAATTTTTTTTGTTTCCTCTACTATTACAGCATGCAGCGTTTCCTTAATAATGCATGCCAATAAATTGTATAATACAGAATAATAGCTACCACAAACGTACTACTGTACAGTTGCATAGGACTGTTACTGCGCTTCTGGCAATATCAAAGTAAATGTGGCACCATCCGCCCCCCTGCTTTCAGCATATATCACCCCACCATGATACTCAGTAATTTTTTTACAAATAGCTAACCCTATACCTGAACCTGGATACTCTGACTTACCATGCAGTCGCTGAAAGACCTGAAAAATTCGCTCCGAATACTCTGGTTCAAAACCTATTCCATTATCAGAAACTGCTACTTTGTAATAAGCTTTCCTACGGCTCAAACCTGATTTTATCATTTCATCCTCAGTCAGTGCTCCTGAAGTTATACGTATACTAGGTACTTCATCCAGTTTATGAAACTTTATAGCATTCCCTATCAAGTTCAAAAACAATTGTTTCATCTGAGATGGTACTGCAATGATTGTAGGCAGGTGTTCCCAAGATATTTTTGTCCTGGTTTCTTCTATTTTCAACTCTAGCTCCGTTACTACCTGTTGTAGAGTAGTGTTCAGGTTTAATAACTCATAAGGAGCTGGCGTTTTGGCAATCTTCGAAAACTCAAGCAATCCATTTATCAACAAACGCATATTCTCTGCCGATGCCACCATTCTGTTCAGGTACATAGCACCTTCCCCTTCCAATTGATTGCCATACTTCTCAGATAGCCTATCGCTGAATGTTGTTATTTTTCTCAGCGGCTCTTGCATATCATGACTAGCCGCATACGCAAATTCCTCCAGCTCTCTGTTCGATCGCTTCAGCTCCTCCACCATATTGGTAAGACTGTTTTCTATGTGCCGCTGCCGAGTAACATCTTTTATACTTCCTACAAACTTTATTGGTATGCCATTCTTATCCTTTATAGACCGCGCTATACTATGTATAATTTTAGTATTGCCCTTAGCTGTAATTATCCTGTATTCTATATTCAGATCTTTCGATTGCTCTATCGCTTCTATGGTTATATCCCTAAATTTCAACACATCATCAGGATGCATAAATT
>JBIKKS010000417.1:0-2667 GCA_044360235.1 Flavipsychrobacter sp.
TTCCTATGGGCAGCATGACGGGCGCACCTAAGTATAAAGTAATGCAATTGATAGATGAATATGAACATAGTAACAGAGAGCTTTTTTCGGGCACTGTGGGGTACATAACACCCAGTGGTGACTTTGATTTTAATGTCATCATCAGGAGCCTGTTTTACAATAGCCACACCCGATTGCTGACATACGAAACAGGTGGCGCTATTACCTACGACAGTGTAGCAGAAAGTGAGTGGGAAGAACGACTACTAAAAGCATGGGCACTGGAGCAAATATTTGCTGGATAAACATTGTTTTTTTCTACTAAATTGGTTTGTCTCTATAATTGTTGAGATACATACCCGATATTTGTAAGCAGACATCATAAATTGAAACCCGATACGCAGCTCCGGTACAATGAAAAAAACCTATTTTTTATCAATTATGCTTTTGCTTTGTGCGGTTTTTTCCCGTCAGGCATCAGCACAATATCTTGCACCCAGACTGTCCCTACACTTTTCCAACCCTCTGAGCCTGTTATCTAAAGCCGGTGTGAAAGCACAATACCGAGTTAGTCAGGAAAACTCTTTCCTGCTGGGCTACAGATGGTATTGGGGTTTCTTTCCAGGCAATCAGGTATCTGCCGAATTTCATCATTACTTCCGCAGCTTCGAAAAATCAGAAGCCTTCTTTTATGGCAAATTAGGTTTTGGAAATGCTACGTATGACCCCAAACCATACTTCAGTGGCTGGGAAACAAAGTATAACGAACCCGGTGGATATGCATTTGCAGCTGCAGGTGTAGGCAAACGGTACAATTTCGGTCACTTCTTTATAGAAGGTAATGCAGGGCTGAGATTCTCTCAACTAGTAGAGAAAGCAGAGGAATACAACCGCAACTTGTTTTACACCACAGGACCTGGTTCGTTGGTAGACCTAAGTTTGAATTTTGGTTTTCAGTTTTTTAATGAAGAACGAAACATGTACCGGAAAACATTAGGGGTACATCCACCTCGTAGATACAGATAGCACTTTCCCATTCGCTATTTATGCCCGTCCCACCATCTGTCATGAGACAGTGTATCTGCAAGATTCACTGCTTGCCCTATACGCGGGTGCATCACAGGCATATTGCGTTTATAGCTTTCTTTCAGCACTCTGTTGATGGGTTCATCCCAGTCGTGGAGGGATAGAGTAAACTTAGACCAGTGTACCGGAAACAGCTTGTCAGCCTTCAAATCTATAGCGGCCTGTACTACTTGCTCTGGCATCATGTGTATGTATTTCCAGGATTCGTTGTACTGACCATTCTCCAATATAACCAAATCAAAAGGACCGAATTTCTCCCCTATTTCGGCAAAGTGGGTATCATACCCCGAATCGCCACCCAAAAACAACCTCCCAAACGGAGTGGTGAAGACAAACGAAGTCCACAGAGTGCCATTCCTCTTGAATACCCTACCCGAAAAATGCCTAGCAGATACTGTATTTACCTCAAATCCATTACCCAAATCCAGTTGCTCATTCCAGTCCATTTCTTTTACCTGAGCCGTATCATACCCCCAGTATTCAAGGTGCGCCCCCACGCCCAATCCAGTGATCACCAATTTCACTTTGGGTTGTAGTTCCTTTATGGTTTTATAGTCCAGATGATCATAATGGTCATGCGAAATAAATAGAAAATCTATAGCAGGCATATCGTCAACAGTATAAATATCTGCGCCGTTAAAACTCCTGGTAGTGAAGCTAAGCGGAGATGCATTTCCACTAAACACTGGGTCTACTAATATTCGCTTGCCACCTATCTGCATAAAGTATGATGAATGCCCAAACCATACTATAATATCCTCATCAGGATTCAGGTTTTTTAGGTCTGTTTTTTCACCTGGCAACACTGTTGCTGGTGCCGCACGCTTACTTTTCCCGAAAATAAAATCCTTTATTACCTTATAATAACTCACTCCTTCAGCCAAATCTGGTGTATGATTACGGTTTTGAAATGCACCATTCCTATAGTTGGGAGATTGAAGCATTCTAGCCAATCTTGCACCCTCTGGTGCTTTCCCAAATTGCGGCTGCTGCATAAATACCCATGTCACTACTACAAGCGCAACCACCATCGTTGCGATAACCATTAGTATCATTTTTACTGATTTTAGAATTTCATTTTTTGTAATCATTTACTTTCTATTGCGCTCCATTACTTATCGACCGACTAATCAGTCTATATGCAGGTCAAAAAAACTATTCTGCTATCATATCCCAAACAAGTTCATAAGAATCATAAATAACCTTATCCTGCTCCGCCTCCGAAAATAGTGACTGTAATATATACTGACTAACACCAAACAGATGACTATTCACCAATGTGTTAATCAAATCGACCGAAATAGGTTTGATAATATGTTCATCAATGCCTTGCTGAAAAAGCAAAAGTATCATATTGTTCTTCTGCTGTATTTCCTCTGGTGCTAGTTTCAGCAAATAGGGCGAACTGATAAACTGCTGCACAAATCTAAACTCTGTAGTATTGTCTATACCCCACTTCAACGCCATCACATATATATGCTTCAACTTGTCTTTTAATGTAGCAGTAGCATCCGGATGGATGGTAATACAAGAACTGAGATTCTTCTTGATAGCTACATAAAGTGACACAATTAGGTCTTCTTTGGTACTGAAATAATGAAA
>JBIKKS010000418.1:0-2666 GCA_044360235.1 Flavipsychrobacter sp.
ACAGTGCTTGGATCTACAGAATTCCGTACAAAGCGTATACCGCCACCAATAGTTAAATTCAGTGGTAAACCAGGCGGTACAATCTCTGCTGCTGAAGCAAAAGTGCAGAATCGTATATTTGCGATACTAGAAGATTTCGATTTTGATGCGCCGTTTACAATTCAGCACTTTAAGATGTATATCGTGAAACCTCGTGCTGATGCGATAGCTCTTGAGTCAAACAGTAATGCTTTTACTCCTGCTATGACAGCTGCAATGCAAGGTCTTATACCTGGTTCTCGCGTATTTTTTGATGACATCTACGCTACTGGTCCAGATAAGGTTAAGCGTTCTTTGAACCCTATTACGTTCACTATTAAGTAGTGTTTTATTTACAAAATTATTTGAGTGATTATGAAAAAAGGTACGTTATTAATATTGTTAGTTCTGCTTTCTCTCGGAGCCACTACTTACATTGGTGCACAAACAACTCCGAAGAAAAAGAAGAAGAAAAAAGTGGAAAATACAATCAATGCAGACAGTCTTGCAGCAGCCCGTGCTGCAGACAGTCTTGCTGCGATAGCTGCCGCCACCCCTGCAGTTGTTGAAGAAGCAGATCCATTTCCAGATCTAGTTTCTTTCGATACTGGATATCAGGATGACTTTGTGTTAGATACCACAAAGCCTATTGTTGACGGTCACTACCGTGAAACAAACCTGAAAGGTGCAAAGCCGTTTGCTTTCCCTAAAGAAAACAAAAACAATATTAAGTTTTATAAGCGTATATGGAGGGAGATAGATCTTACCGATTCATCTAACAAAATCTTCGCTATGCCAGGAGAAACTTTGATTGCTTTGATATTGGAAGCTATTAAACACAAAAAGTTGATAGCGTACACTGATCAAACTTTCAGAAAACAAATGACTTTTCAGAAAGTTATGAAGTCTCTTTCTTCTGATAGTAGTTTAGTGCCTATTTTAGATTCTATAACTGGTGATAATATCGGCTTCAAATCTGTTTATAACGAATTCAACCCCGATTCATTGATGAAATATGAATTGAAGGAAGATATTTATTTTGACAAAACAAGGGGTCGTGTAATCACTCAGGTTGTTGGTATCTCTCCTATATTGAAATTGAAAAACAGTGTCGGTGAATACATAGGTGATATGCACCCGTTCTGGTTGTATTATCCTCAGTGTCGTAATCTGTTTGCTGCCAGAGAAGTAGTTGATCCTCAGCGCGATATCTACAACGAGAGCTACGATGATATGTTTGTACAACGTAGGTATGTAGCTAGAATTATCAAAGAATCAAATCCTGCTGATCTTAGCGTTAAGGATAAATATCCTGGTGATATAGAGCGTCAGAAAAAGGAGTCTGAAAGGATTGAACGCGAAATACAGAACTATAAAAAGAATCTGTGGAAGTATTAATTCCGTATATTTGCTTTAACCTAAATCTTTAACCATGGTTTCTAAATTTAAACTATTTCTTATTTCCTCTGTACTAGGCTGTATTACAGCCGGTGCACAGGTAAGGACAGAAATTAGCTTGCGTGATCTTAATAACAGTGCTTATGGTGTTGGTGAACAGGGTTATAATTCACACAACTATAGTGTAGGTTTTGGCATTGGTTCTAGCAAATTGTACGGTGATTTGGCTTATTCAAATCCGCAACCTGTTTATATTGGCTATTTTGAGAAGAATATCTCTCATGCTGTGAGCATAGGTTGGACTGTTTCAGTTGGTGATTTATCCACTAGAGATCCTTACACATTTTTGAGGTCTTTTAATCATTTTACTTCAGTTGACCAACACATTACTATTCAGCTTGGTTCTGTATTTAATCTGGTTTCTCAAGATTACTATGACAACATCCTATTCAGATACATTGGTGGTGTTTATGGTGGTGTAGGTTTAGGTATTATCAACAATGATATCAAAAGAATAGCCAACAAAGATTTCAGTGCATCACCTGGTGCCATTCAGTTGGAAACTCCTTCAATATTAACTAATACTACAGGGTTTTATGTTCCGGTCAATGTTGGTTATAACTTGTATATTCCCAAGTTGTTATTTTTTAAAGGTTGTGTCTTCAATGCTAATTTCCAATACTCAGCTGGTATGACAGATTTCATTGATGGCTATAAGCCGTTATTTACTGCTAATAAAAAGAATGACGTATTCACAGTAATGTCTTTTGGTTTCAGGTTTTACATTATGCAACCTGCTGAATATTAGTCAATATCATTTTTTTGAAATAATTAGCCACCTTTTAGGTGGCTTTTTTATTTAGTATCTGTTGGTGTTTTCTATTTTATAGTCTCGAGAATAATGACTTGCAATTGTTTTAATTCTACAATTTTGATTTCATCATTTTTATACTGGTAGCAATTTGAAAGTTGATCAATCAGTTTGCAAATTATTTCCTTGTTTGTAAGTGGTATTACTCTGTTTGTTTTTTCATATAACTTTAGTTTTTTCATATAGTTGTCTAGGTCTGTTTGGGTATATGCCATGCCAGATGTAGGCTCTATATAAAATTGTATTTGCTGTACGCCATTTGGGTCGTTGCTGAAAAAACTATACAAAGTATCGATGTACGCAAACAGAAATTGTTGTGGTACTTCCACTGCGAAAATGGGTATATCTAATAGTTCGCAGATTGCCAGGTATACTATAC
>JBIKKS010000419.1:0-2638 GCA_044360235.1 Flavipsychrobacter sp.
ACCCTACCCGCTGCTGGAGATACACCCAGGCAATGAGTTTTACTACTACAACCGTTACGCATTCCAGATGATGAACAACTACGAGTTTCTGAGCGACCAGTATACGGGATTCAATCTGGAACATAATTTCGGGGGAGGGATCTTTAACCGTATACCGCTACTGAAGAAGATGAAATTTCGTCAGTTCTGGACAGCCAAGGGTGTAGTAGGGTCTTTGTCGGAAGAGAACCAACGGATAAATCTGGACAAGGGATATGCGTTCAGAACATTGAAAGGATCGCCGTACCTAGAGCTGGGTACTGGTGTGAGCAACATACTACAAGTGGGGCGTATAGACTTTGTGTGGCGAGTAACCCCCAAGCCAATAGCTAACGAGGCTAAGTGGCGGTATTTTGGCATTTTTGGTAGTGTGCAGTTTGAGTTTTAGTGGATTGTCTATTCGTGTATCTTCCCTATCTATTTTCCGATACATTAACTGAAAACCATTTACAGTAAAGGGTTTCAGCCATCTTCGCAACTGTCACCCAACATCAATGTTGATACGATTGGAAAGAAAATGAATAGTGATTGAAGTTTTATATTTTTACCATCCAATTCTGTGTTTGCAATGTTTGCAGAGTTCGCACTTCCATCTTAGTCTTCCCAATATTGAGTACCTTTTTTATCAATATAACCAGGTTTATTAAAATAGCGCACAAAGTACAATCCAGAATATGCATCATTAAAAGCGCATATCCATTTACATTCATCAAATGGATCATAAACTGAGAAACAATCATACATTGCAGGTATAATGATTTGTCCATTTTTGTCAAGTGCACCAGACTTGCCATTAGCTTCAAAAAATGCTATACCATCTTTAAATGAGGTTAGCAAATCATAATCAAAGTGTGTAATATTACTGCCATACAAATCGATAAAGCCCCACTTAAAAAATGATGGTTTGCCAGTAAATATTTTTGCAAAACCTTCAGAATAATGGATCTCGTTATGCAATAAAAATGCATAATTATTATTGATTGAGAACAAAGTAGTTCCTGTCTGGTCGATACAGGAAATTTTATATGGTTCCTTCCAACTTTCAAATACAAATACTCGACCATCTTTAAAGTGGTTACGATTTGTAACAGGGTATCTAAATTCTATGATTGTTTTCCCTGTTCTATCAATATAACCTACATAACCATTCAATTCAGCGACAGCTAATCCTTCAGAGAAGCACATCTTATTATTGTAAATTGCAGGAATAACTAAATTCCCCTTTTCATCTATAAAACCAAAACACCCATCAATATTTACGCAAGCTAAACCTTCGGAGAAACAGATTTTATCCTCATAAATTGCGGAAATGACTGAGTTTCCGTTTGTATCTATACTGCCCCATTTCCCACCTAATTTTACAACAGCTAAACCCTTACTAAAATCTTCCGCCTCATCATAAATAAAGTAAATAACACAATTGCCTTTCTTGTCTACAAATCCCCATTTGCCATTTAATTTTACGCATGCTAATCCTTCAGAAAACCTAATAGCAGAATCATAAATGCATCGAATTATCTGTTCACCTTTTTCGTCTACTACCCCCCACCTCCCATTTAATTTTACAGCTGCTAAACCCTCACTAAAATCACTCGCATCCTCATAAATAAGAGGTGTTTTTTGATTACCTTTTCCATCAATAAAACCTACTTTACCAAAATAGCTAACCATTGATAAGCCTTCATTAAAAAACCTAACTGAATCGTAGATGCACTCTATCAGTATTCTCTTATTCCTATCACAAAACCCCCATTTATCTCCTTTTCGATATGGAATTAAATCTGGCAAACCTTCATTTAAGTTTAATAGCTTATTGGCAATCTTTATGGACGAATCAATGTTAATTATTTTGTTTTCTACTTTTATTAAGCTTTTCATATCGCCTCATCATTTTCCAAAATCATCAATCTGTTGTTGTAAATTAATCTTTGCCAAGTCAAAATACTCATCCCAGTTTACATTTCTAGTTGCGGTTACATAGCTTTCTGTATGTTTTATTTCAGTAATTTTTTGAAGCATATGCTTTATCTTCATTTTTATCGACTCCATTCGTGATATCAGCAGATCTTTTTTCTGCAATTCGTTTTTCGAATCTATCGTCAGTATACCTTTCTTTAGATTTTCAAGTATTTCCTTAACTATACTAACGTTGTTGCTACTGTATGCATCTGCAAGCTCCTTAAAAAGTTCTTCTGCATGCTTTTGCTTTTCTACTGGCTCATTTGAAAATTTGTCAGGATGGCAAAGCATGGATGCCTCACGATACATCTTTGTAAGACTCTGTTTTTCGTCTTTTGAAAGTTCGGGAATTACAACATCCTTATTCGCCTCGTAACCCTCTCTATATGTTTCTTCGTCTTCTTCAGCTTCAGCCCTTGCCTGTTCTGTTTTTGCTTTTTCTCTTTTTAACTTCAGTAGTTTAATAATCAATTCGCCAAGTTCTTTGGTATGCCGTATTGAGAACTCATGAACCAATTTCTCTGCATCAACTAGCTCATTTTCAAGCGCATTTAATTGCACCTCCAGCGATTTTATTTCAAGTTGTAAGCCAAAAATCTCCGAATCATCATAGATAGCTAATCTGTTTTTGTCTTTTATA
>JBIKKS010000448.1:0-2625 GCA_044360235.1 Flavipsychrobacter sp.
AAGCTGTAGTATACAGCTCACTGATGCAACACTTGCTTTATACGACATGCTAGGCCATGAAGTATATCGTACTATTATCAACGGCTACCAATCTCACATCAATGTCAGCTGCCTTCCTATTGGTATATACATTTTGCAGGTCCGCTCTGGGATGTCCGTATCAAACAAGAAAATCGAGATAAGACGTTGATTTTAATACCAGCTAGATTCCTCATCACTACTTTTCTGGTTAGCTATTTTCAGATCGTGTCCACTATTAACACTTTATTGAAATCTATCTCCGTACTTTTGTACCATTCTCATGAAGCGGTTTATAGTCACCATACTCACAATGTTGTACATGGCAAGCGCCATGGGTGCCACCGTGCACCTACACTACTGCATGGGCGACTTCGTAAATGCTACCCTCATTCACCATGAAGAACATAAGTGCGACAAATGTGGAATGACTAAAAAGTCGGACGACAATGGTTGCTGCAAAGACGAACACAAAACAATAAAAACTGCCGAGCACCACAAGTCCACTGCCACACATGATATTGTCAAGCATTTCGCACCTCATCTACCTGTTGCGCTACATCATCCTACTTACACTACCTCATTTATCCCGTCAGGCAATGTTGTAGTAGCCTCCGCTCATGCACCACCCGACATAGGTATTTCTTGTCCTATCTACATCCGCATTCGCAATCTCAGAATTTGATACCCACCTTATGGCAGTGCATTTGCCATAGCAATTGCTGATTAACCTTTAGTGCTCATACCGCTTCGGTGTGTTCCTACTATTTTGGTGTACACCTGTTTGTTTACAGGTCATCGTACTGCCGTTTCTATTCTTTTTTAATTATTGGTCATTCATGCTTCTGTTGTCCATAGCAGCTACATCATTCTAGTGTCATTGGGCATTACGTTATGTCTTAGCTCTCTACGCTCTACAGTCGTAGCATGCCATACCACACAACATTTTCTACTCAAACAAACAATCAAAAAAATGAAACTCCTAAAAACAATACTGGCATCACTGATGCTCATAGCTATAGCACCACAGGTACAGGCTCAGAAAGTAACCGAAACCATCAAAGTATCGGGCAACTGCGATATGTGTGCCAAAAAAATAGAATCTGCCGCCACAGCTGCAGGTGCTACTAAGGCAAAATGGGATACCGATACAAAGGTGCTGACCATAAAGTACAACAGCAAAAACACCTCCAATGCCGCCATCCAAAAAAGCATAGCCGCCACAGGTTACGACACCGAGCAGTTCGATGGCGATATGGCTGCCTACAACGCACTACATGGCTGCTGCCAGTACGATGGCAAGCGTGGTACCGACAAAAAATAAGCTCTTTAAAAACACAATTCGTTTCACTACAAAACAATCTAAACAAATGAAAAACTTCCTTTTAGCAATAGTGCTTTTATGTACACTTCCCACTTTTGCACAAATCAAGTCTGCCCAGCTCACAGCCAGTGGGCTCACATGCAGCATGTGCAGCAAGTCCATTTTCAAGGCACTGGAGAAAGTCCCCGCCATACAGTCGGTAGACGCAGATGTAGAGAAATCTATTTTCACCATCGTCTTCAAGCCCGGTGTCTCTGTCTCTCCCGACGAGGTCAAGAAAGCAGTAGAAGATGCTGGATTCTCAGTAGCCTCTATGGTACTCACCACCAGCTTCTCCGGCAGTAGGGTAGGCAAAGACAGCCACCTTACCATAGGCGGCAATACCTACCATGTAGTAGGTGCTACCGACAGAGAGCTAAATGGCGATGTAACCCTCCGTGTAGTCGACAAAAACTTCATCTCACCCAAGGAACACAAGAAGTACGGCAAGGCTACAGCTATGAAGTGCTATCAGTCTGGTATGCGGGGCACTTGCTGCCCTGCCGATGCATCATCCCCCAACCGTATCTATCATGTGGTGCTATAAGGGGTTACTGGCTGCTGCACTTGTGGCTGCAGCCAGCCATGCCAGCGCACAAGAGCTCTTCGTACAAACCGAGCCCGCTAGCAACATGCCCGCACACTCGGTAGGGCTCCGCCTCAGCAACTGGGTCATGGATGAGCAGGCTACAGCCCGCACCAACTACCACTTCATACCAGAGCTCATGTGGGGTGTCAACAAAAAACTCATGGTACATGCCGAGGGCTTTTTCAGCAATCGCTCTACGGGTATGGTAGCAGAGGGCGTAGGGCTCTATGCCAAATACAGGTTCTACAGCAGAGATGCTGTCTATCGTCACTTTCGCATGGCAGTCTTTGGTAGGGTATCTACCAACAATGCCGACATTCACCAGCAAGAGATCCAGACCAACGGCCACAATACCGGCTATCAGTTGGGCTGGGTAGGCACACAGCTACTACACAAAACCGCCCTATCTGTCACAGCCTTCTACCACAAGGCTACAGACAATTTCAACAACAATGAGCTACCTGCTTATGTGTCTGGCGATGCTGTCAATTATAGCCTCTCTGCCGGCAAGCTCATGCTGCCCCGCACCTACAAAAACTACAAGCAGGTCAACATGAACCTCATGGCAGAGCTCTTGGGCCAAACCATCACAGCCGGTGGGTTGCACTACCTCGACATTGCACCCTCTATACAGTTCATCTTCCACAGCCAAACC
>JBIKKS010000421.1:0-2617 GCA_044360235.1 Flavipsychrobacter sp.
TGATACAAAACCTCCCGTGTCTATTACGTTAAAGACCTTTCCGTTCCAGTCGGCTATGCCATACTGGCGGTCGCGGGTCACACCGCTTTGGTCATCAACTATAGCCTTACGCTGCTCTAGCAGGCGGTTGAATAAAGTTGATTTTCCTACATTGGGTCTTCCCACTATGGCTACCGTAAAACCGGACATGTTAATATTTTTTATTTTGAGTGTGCAAAGGTACTTCTAAAATCGTTCTTAAAGACCATTTTCAAATATTAATGTTGTTAAAAATATATCAGTTGTTAGCATACCATTTGCGAAATTGTAGATTTTAAATAAAGCAAGGATTTTGCATTCTCACACCCTGTGCATAAATGAAGCACTATCATTGATCCTAAATCAGGTATTTTTGCAATCGCATACAGTACATGGTGCGGTATACTAATCATGATATTTTCATCCAAGTTAATAGAAGAAGCAGTACAGGAATTCTCTAAGTTGCCGGGCATAGGCAAAAAAACTGCACTACGCATGGTGTTGCAGTTGCTCCGTACCAGCAAAAATGAGGTAGATGGGTTTACAGGAGCTATTTCTAGAATGAGGCATGGTATACGTTTTTGTGTAGACTGTCATAATGTGGCTGATACTGAAAAGTGCGATATCTGTGCTAATCCAGGTAGGAACCGCAATCAGATTTGTGTGGTAGAGACCATTAGAGATGTAATAGCTATAGAAAGTACGCAGCAATATAGTGGCTTGTATCATGTACTGGGTGGCATACTATCGCCGTTAGACGGTATTGGTCCTGAGCAGCTCAATATAATTACCCTATATTCAAGAGTAAAGGAAACAGGAGTAACAGAAATTATAATGGCACTTAGCCCCACTATAGAGGGCGACACTACCGTGTACTATATAGCTCGTCAGTTGGCCGATACCGGTGTTAATATCACTACTATTGCTAGAGGCATAGCTTTTGGAGGAGAACTGGAGTATGCTGATGAAATGACACTTGCTCGCTCTATTGCCAAGCGACTTCCTATAGATAATTATGTAAAACTAGCTACCAACACCTGATTATTGATTACTGAGCACCCTTTTGTATCGTTGTACATCGGCATGAGGCATAATAATAGATCCTTTTGTTAGATGATCAGATAATTGGGCTGCAAAGTAGGGGGCCATTGTGAAGCCTTTTCCTCCCATGCCGTTCAGTATACCTACATTGTTATGTATTGGGTGCATCCCTACAAATGGTTTTCTATCCAAATTGGCAGGGCGTAGTGCAGCAATATGGTCTACAATTTTGTAGGGTATTCGTAGCCAGTCATTCAGTTGGGCGATGGTTTTTGTCCTAAATTCCTCAGAAGGGAGAGGGGAGGTATACTTCCAGTCGTGCGCTGCACCCACCCAGTATAGTCCATTTTGCCAAGGTGCTATAGTAAGCCCACTTTGTTTGTATAACACATCAGGAGGGAGGTTGGGAATTTCTGCAATTAAGGCTTCTCCTTTGTCTTTACTCCAGGGTAGCCGTTCAAACCATATATTATTGGCTGCATGAGCCCCATCACAAAATATTATTTTCTCTGCATTGATGCCATTATAACGGACACCATCATTGCTAACCATTATCGCTCCCATGTCCATTTCTTCAGATATCAGGAAGTTGTTAGTGGTCATTTTCTGCCGCCATGCATCTAGCAATGAACCTACCTGCAAGTGGTAACTTCCGGTTATCATGCCTACTCCATGTTGGTAAGAGAATAAATCAAGCCATTTTTTTTCGTCGGTAACCGTTTGTAGATAGTCTGTTTCGGTATCTAGTTTTGCAGTAAATAGTTCCTGTTGTTCATAGCTGTGCAAGAACTCAACAATAGGCATTTCCTCAACGTAGTTTGCTCCCAAATCTCGCCCTATAGCCTCATACTCTTTCACAGCTGTCGGTATTAATTCCTCTGCCATCCAGCTACGCACCATGCGCATACCGGTTACGGGGTTCATTATACCACCTGCACACCTGCTGGCACCAGTGGGGCTTCCATTGTCTATTATTAGTACACTTTTACCCTCTTGTAGTAGTCTACGACTGAGTAATGTGCCACATATACCCATGCCTACTATCAGGTACTCACACTGCATCTGTATAGCCTTTGAAAACAAAAACTGCAGGACCTGTAAGTACTATATTACTAGCACTGGTAGGTGTGTCTTTTCTGAATGTTACTGTAAGTTGACCACCTGGAGTATCTATTTGAGTAGTAAACTGTCCTAAGCTATGGCAGGTGGCAGCAATTGCCGCCGCCGTTACTCCGGTACCACAACTCATAGTTTCGTCTTCTACACCTCTCTCATAGGTGCGAACAATTAGTTTATCGCCAGCTATAGCTACAAAGTTTACATTTATGCCATTACTGCCATATTCTGGCAGATTTCTTATTCTTCTACCTTCCGCCACCACATCAGCTTCTGCCACACTTCGCTCCCACCGCACATAGTGTGGCGAACCAGTGTTAAGCACTGTATAGCCATCATATACCTCCATGTTTGGTACATCTTGCATATGCAGGCTTATCGTTCCGTTGGGGTTTATAATGGCATCATGTGCGCCATCTATTGCCACAAATCTCACCTTGTC
>JBIKKS010000423.1:0-2596 GCA_044360235.1 Flavipsychrobacter sp.
CAGGGTTTTGGTGCTTTTGTTTGGTTGTTTGAGAAAGCTTTCCCACTTTCTGTACTCCCATTCAGGAAATGTGAATGTGGTGTTGCAAAGTTCTTTAAAAGCCCAGTGGTAGATCAGTCTTTGGAATGGTAAAACACAGCGCTTCCTGAAAGTAGTTAAATGCCAAAAGGGCAAGATGTTACTGGAAGAGGCTGGAATGACCTATTATTTCAAGCAATTTAAATAACGGCATACATTTTGGAGATAAGCCAATGGTAAGCAATCACGACGGTTAATAAATTATTTCTTCGCTAGATTTCATCAATTTTAATTAGTTTTGAATGCACTATTCAGCATGCTGAAAATGTTATTTTGAATGGAAATTAGATGAGCAGGGACAAAAACATACATATATCTGTAATTAGTCCCGTATACAGGGCAGAGCTCATTGTAGATGAACTGGTTAAACGTATAACTGTAGCTGTATCTGCTATTACAGATAAGTATGAAATAATATTGGTGGAAGATTGCGGTCCCGACAAATCATGGGCTAAGATTCAAGAACAATGTAGTAAAGACAACCACGTAACGGGAATAAAACTTAGCAGGAATTTTGGACAACATCATGCTATTACTGCCGGTCTCGACCACAGCAATGGTGACTGGATAGTGGTAATGGACTGTGACCTGCAAGATCAACCCGAAGAAATTCCAAATCTCTATCGAAAAGCAATGGAAGGGTATGATATTGTTTATGCCCGGAGGAAAGACAGGAAGGACAAATTCATAAAAAGGATGTCTTCAAAGTTGTTTTATAAGACATTTTTCTATCTCAGCGGTATTGAGCAGGATAACACAATCGCAAATTTTGGGATTTATAGCCGTAAGGCTATAAATGCTATTAACAGTATGAGAGAGCCTATGCGAGGCTTTGCCCCTATGGCTAAGTGGGTGGGATTTAAAAACACATCAATAGACGTGGTGCACGCAGAACGATTTGAAGGAGAATCCTCCTATGATTGGAGTAGATTATTGAAACTCGGTTTTGATATTGCCATATCATACTCAGACAAGCCATTAAAGTTGGTGATTAAAACAGGAATGGCAATATCGGCATTCTCTTTGTTTTATATCATATATACAGTTATCCGCTATTTCAGCGGCGCAATAATTATATCTGGTTTCACAAGCCTTATTATTTCCATATGGTTCCTTTCGGGTCTTATAATCTTTACGCTTGGTGTTATTGGTCAATATGTTGGGAGGTCTTTTGAAGGGATAAAAAACAGGCCTATTTACATTATTGATGAAAAAATAAACAAAGACAATGAGTAATATTTATTTTTCAAAAGTAGAATCTGACCGTTTTGGAAAAAAGATATACAGAGGAACTTTAGATACTATTGACATTCCACTTATTAGTGAGTGTCTGGGCACTAATGATTCTGATATTCTCATCTTTAGGGTGCCGGTATCAGAACAGCCTAGTCTTTACAAGCTTAACAAACTTGGCAGGGAAGTAATTGTGGCTGACACATTGGTATATTACCAGGTGGATCTGAACAAAACATTTTACAACCCGATAAAGAATAAAGATCAGTTTCTGAGGCAGGCAACGCCAGCTGATACCGAAATATTCAAGGAATTGATTCCGGTAATTTTCAAAGACTATACTACTCATTACTTTTCCAATCCACTACTGGATAGAACTAAGATCAATGAAGGATATACCGAATGGGCAATCAACTATATCAACGCGCCACAGAAAGTTAATTTCATTAGTTACGTTGATGAACGACCCGCTGGATTTATCACCTGTAATCTTGATGAAGAAGGAGCTGAGATAATTTTGAACGGTGTACTTCCTGAATATGCGGGCAAGGGGCTATATTCTGATATGGTGCGATATGTGAAGCAATATTATCATGATATGGGCGTATCTGTTCTGAGGGTTTCCACACAGATTCAGAATATTAAAGTGCAAAGTGTGTGGAGTAAAGAAGGGCTGGTTTTAAACAAAGCCTACATTACAATCCACTTAAACAATATTTCTAAAAGTAATGATTCCATTTAACGAACCATACTTAACAGGTAAAGAAGGCCACTACATTTATCAGGCTGTATTGTCAGGAGAAATTTCCGGAGATGGCATTTTCACAAAAAAGTACCAGTAGTTTTTTGAAAAAAAGTACGGTTTAAATTAAAATATGCTGACGCAAAGAGGTTCACGTGCACCTCGAATATTTAGATGACCGATTCTTTTGATATTCACTAAGAATGAATCACACATTTAGGCTAAAAACAAAATAGGTGCGAATTATTCGCACCTATTGCATTGTAGTAGTGTATTTGAACACGGCTCACAAATTGCTTTTTTTGGGGGGGCTTTAGTAGCCTTAGCATTCATGGCAATATAACGCCTATCATTAACCGTTTTACAGGCACCAGCAGTTCCGCAGGGTTGTCTGGTGTTATTACTATCTTTTTCTTGTCAGATAATATTAATAGTACGTAGTTCTTCCTTTGTGTGCAATACCAGGTCATTTTACCAAATCGACTATTATAGTATTTGCCTGTATACCCAAACAAACCGCCATTGCCAAACGTGCGCATTGCA
>JBIKKS010000424.1:0-2583 GCA_044360235.1 Flavipsychrobacter sp.
GGTGGCGTAAACCTAACGCTGGAAATAGCCAGCCGCCTCACCTTCACCGACTATCTGGATGATGTGAGTAGCACTTATGTGGGCATAGACCGATTCCCGGTTACTCCTAAAAATCCTGCTTACGCACTACAAGATCGTTCAGTAGAGCTAGACCCCCTGAACCCACTAGGCAGAAAAGGCAAACAGCGGGGCAACTCTAGTACCCGAGACCAATACCTGATGTGTCTGTTTAGTGTGTCGTGGCACTTTACCACCTATCGCTGCCCAGAGTTTATGCGCAAGGATCTTATCAGTACTTATTAATGGGGTGGGGTATTAGCTGCAATTAAGTTTTTACACTTACACGCTATTTCTTTTCTCCTATTTCCAGTATGCCGTTCACCCATTCATCATCAAAACGCACATCAAATTTTCGGTAAAAGTTGAGGGCTGGTTCGTTCCAGTTGAGTACTTGCCAGGTAATACCATTAAGGTTTCGCTCTCTTGCCTCGGCTATCAATCCATTCATGAGTAGTGCACCTATGCCATTGCCACGGGCGACTTCGGTTACTATAAGATCTTCGAGGTACATGCGTTGCCCTTTCCAGGTAGAGTAGCGTATGTAGTATAGCGCAAAGCCTTGTATGAGGCCGTCTTGCTCTGCTACTAGTGCCCACCATACGGGGTTTGTACCAAATCCGCTTGCCACAAAGTGTTCAAGCGTTACGGTTACTTCATCTGGTGCCCGCTCGTATACTGCTAGTTCGTGTATCAGTTCCATCATTCTGGGGCAGTCGGCAGCAGTGGCTTTGCGGATATGTATAGGAGTACTCATGATGTTTAACTTTTTGTTGTGCAATACTAAATGCTTAACAACGTTATTCCAAATACAGTTCTGAATAGTAGGTGCATCCCAATTTTGCGTTAAACTGGCGAAAGCATATACCAAGCCGAATTTATTTGTAATAATTTTATCTCCGTTCTCACAAAATCAACACCAACATAAGCATGAACACACAGGCCGAAATACTATGGGTAGATGATGAAATAGACTCGCTGAAATCTCAAATCCTTTTCCTGAAAAACAAAGGCTACCATGTTACTCCGCTCAGTAATGGCTATGATGCATTAGAATTGCTGAAAGAGAAAACTGTAGATGTAGTGTTGCTGGATGAAAGTATGCCGGGCCTTACTGGGCTGGAAACACTATCGAAGATTAAAGAGCTGTACCCACAGCTGCCGGTAGTAATGATTACCAAAAACGAAGCTGAAAACATAATGGAAGATGCGCTGGGAGCGCAGATAACAGACTACCTGATAAAGCCTGTGAACCCCAATCAGGTGTTGCTGTCGCTGAAGAAAATAATGGATGGAAAGCGACTAGTATCTGAAAAAACGACAATTGCTTATCAGCAGGATTTTAGGAATCTATTTATGGCGCTGAGCAGTAATCCTGACCATAATGAATGGAAAGAACTGTATAAAAAACTGGTGTATTGGGAGCTGGAAATGGGCAAGAGTGATAGTGAAGAAATGATGGAGGTGCTGCAAACCCAGAAAGCCGAAGCAAATACAGAGTTCTTCAAGTACGTATCTAAAAACTATGCCGACTGGATAAAGGATACTAACAAAACAGCGCCGTTGCTGTCGCACAGGGTATTTGAGCGTAAAATAGCACCACATTTGCAGCAGGGCAAACCTACCTTTCTGGTAGTTATAGACAATCTGCGATTGGACCACTGGAAGGCTTTTCAGCCCATTATTACAGAGTCTTTCAGGCTAGTAGAGGACGATCTGTTTTACAGTATATTGCCTACAGCCACACAGTATTGCCGCAATGCCATGTTTGCGGGTATGCTGCCAGTGGATATAGAAAGGCACTTTCCGCTAGAGTGGAAAAACGACGATGAAGAAGGTGGCAAAAACCTGTATGAAGAAACCTTTTTGCGTAATCAGTTAAAGCATCTCAAGCTAGACCATCTGAAAACCCAATACATAAAAATTACCAACAACGACCATGCCAAGGCAATGGAAGACAACATACACAACTGTCTAAATAACGACCTAACCGTTATTGTGTACAACTTTGTAGATATGCTGTCGCATGCCCGCACGGAGATGGAGGTGCTGAAGGAACTGGCCGGCGATGAGGTGTCTTATAGGTCGCTGGCGGTAAGCTGGTTTGAGCATTCGCCGCTATACCGTGCGCTGCGCCGTATAGCCGACAAAGGAATACAGGTACTACTGACCACCGACCATGGTAGTGTGCGCGTAAAAACACCAAGCAAATGTGTGGGAGACAGAGCCACCACAGCGAATTTGCGCTACAAACACGGCAGGAATCTACAGTTTGAAAACCGAGATGTACTATCGTTCCGCGACCCTAAACAGGCAGGGTTACCAGTGCCCAATGTAAGCTCTACCTTTATTTTTGCGAAGGGTGATGTGTTTCTCTGTTACCCCAACAACTACAACCATTTTGTGAACTACTACAAAAACACGTTTCAGCATGGCGGAGTATCGCTAGAGGAAATGATAGTGCCTGTGGTGCGAATGGAAAGTAAATAAAATTCAAATAACGGCTGCCTCTCGGGCAGCCGTTTA
>JBIKKS010000425.1:0-2580 GCA_044360235.1 Flavipsychrobacter sp.
ACTCAGGTTTTGTGGCGACCATATATTCACCTCTACCAGTTCATCACCTTTTTCGTACGACTGAAACGCCGGGAAACCTTTGCCTTTCAACCTAAATATTTTACCGCTTTGTGTACCAGCAGGTATTTTTATTTTGGCTTTACCATCTATAGTTGGCACTTCTGCCTGCATACCCAGCACAGCCTCCGGAAAAGAAATATGTAACTGATACACCACATCCAGATCTCTGCGGGTGAGGTGTTCATGTTTTTCTTCTTCTACCACCAGCAGCAAGTCTCCGGGTGGTCCACCTCGTTCACCTGCATTGCCTCTACCATGCATACTTAGTTGCATGCCGTCCTGCACACCAGCAGGTATGTCTAGGCTCAGTGTTTCATCGCCATACACCCTACCCTCACCACGGCAGTTGCCACACTTCTGGGTTATGGTGCTACCCTCGCCACTACAGGTAGGGCAGGTAGTCACAGTTTGCATCTGCCCCAGAAATGTATTGGTTACCCTACGCACCTGACCCGAACCCGAGCACGTACCACAGGTCTGCACGGAGTTTTTATCTTTGGCACCACTACCACTGCATTGTGTGCAGGATACGTGCTTTTTCACTTTTATTTTCTTGTTGGCACCATTGGCTATTTCAGCATAGTCCATTTTCAGTTTTATGCGTAGGTTGGCACCACGCGATCCCTGCCTGCGGCCACCGCCACCTGCCTGACCATTAAACATGTTGCCAAACATATCGTTTCCGAATATGTCGCCAAAGTTCTGGAAGATATCTTCCATGCGCATACCACCCTGTGGACCGTAGCCACCATAACCGCCACCGCCTGCACCTGTAGCCGCATGACCAAAACGGTCATACTGAGCTTTTTTGTCTGTATTGCTCAGCGTGTCGTAGGCTTCAGCCGCCTCCTTAAACTTTTCTTCCGCTTCAGCATTACCTGGGTTACGGTCAGGGTGAAACTGAAGAGCTATCTTACGATAAGCCTTCTTTATTTCGTCGGCAGTAGCACCTTTTGCTACACCCAGCACCTCATAATAATCTCTTTTCGACATATATACTCATTACCCGCAGCTAAGCGAGACAAATTCTACAACCTTATTTTCAAAAAGGCATGTAGCGTGAATAATAAAATAATTTTGCAGCTCCCTGCCTAGCTATAGAAAGTTATCTACCAGCCTCAGAGCCAGTTTTTTACGCTTCCTTACCTACTATTACTTTAGCAAATCTTATCAGCTTGTCGTTCAGGTAATAGCCACTTTCCAGCACATCTACTACTTTACCTTCTTTGCCTGGCATAGGTATTTCTGTTATGGCTTCGTGCAGGTCTGCATTAAATACTTCGCCTGCAGCTTCCATTTTGCGTAGTCCCTTCTGCTGCATTATGTTGCGCAGCTTACCAAACACCAGTGCTATACCTTCTTTTATAGCCACAGTGTCTGTGCTATTTTCCTGTTGTTTTTCTGCACGGTCCACATCATCCAGCACCACCAGTAGCGACTCTATAATATCTCTGCCTGCCGTCTGTATCAGTTCCACCTTTTCTTTAGCCTGGCGGCGTCTGAAGTTTTCAAACTCTGCTACCTGACGCAGATGTCTGTCTTTCAGCTCAGCTATTTCGGCTTGCAGTTTTTCTATTTCTTCATCATTACCCTCATTTACCAAGTCTTTGGCGCTGATACTGTCATCAGTATTGAGGATGTTTGCCAAAACTTCATCCATATTTTCATTTTGCGACATCTTGTCGGTATTCTCGTTGGCACGGGTGTTGTTGTCATTATTGCTTTCGCTCATATCCTTCTTTTTTTTGAAAAACATAGTATCCTATTTATTGTCAATTACTTTGCCAAAGTGATTTTTTAAGACAAAATGACGGTTGAACAAAAGTATAAAAATTATATTATGTACACTGAAATCACAAAAACCACTACTCACCCAAAACCAAAAATACAGGCACTATCATCACATGTTTAACAACAAATTCCACACCCATCACCACCAAAATACTAGCACCAAATCTACAACTACTGTCCTTAATGACACTTAAAGTACTCAAAAGGCTCTTTGCAACTATGACATTTATACAGTGCCTTGCAAGATGTGGGTCCAAACTGGCTTACCATTTCTGTATCAGTAGCAGCACACCTAGGGCAGGCTACAAGTTCTATCTCAAATAGCCCTAACGACTCAAAAGCCTTACGGTTGGGTGGGGCTATACCATATTCACTCAGTTTTCGTTTGCCATCTTCTGTCATCCAGTCAGTAGTCCATGCTGGGCTCAGTTGTTGTGTCACTGTCAGGTTAGGCACTCCACGGCTGGCGAGTGCCATACGTATACCTATCGCTATCACATCCATAGCAGGACAGCCACTATAGGTGGGTGTTATTATTACATTTACAGCAGGTGGGTTGTGGCTTATCACTACATCTCTTACTATACCTAGGTCTAGTATGGTTAGTGCCGGCACCTCAGGGTCTGTTACCTCTGCCAGCCATTGGTATATCTGCTCTTTGTTTATCAGTTCTCTCGTCATCGTTCTGCACGTTTATATAAGTGATTGTTTACCATAGCCCGTCCGTCT
>JBIKKS010000032.1:0-9670 GCA_044360235.1 Flavipsychrobacter sp.
TTTACGTTTACCACCATATACATATGCCACTGCAGCATCCATCACCAATTTGCTGGCACCCCATACATCCGGCCCTATACCATCTCCCTCTATAAACGGTATTATAGGATTATCAGGTACATTTAGACGCCCATCAGCACCCATAGTAATCTTCTGAGTTGTCATTTGTGTTAGTTTTTTTGAGTTGCGCGAAGGTAGCACTACATATGAGTGTACCCTAACAAAAAGGCGAGAATAATCTCGCCTTAAATCAAAATATCAGTATAATGATGCATTAATTACTCATACTAGCAGTAAGTCTCGAATGCCTGTATCAGATTGGCAGCAATCATCTGTGCTGACCTACCTTCTATGTTATGGCGCTCTATCATGTGCACTACCTTACCGTCTTTAAGTAATGCTATCGCTGGCGATGATGGCGGATAAGGCAACAGATAATTGCGAGCTTGTTTTACAGCTTCTATATCAAAACCAGCAAAACTCGTAGCTAGTCTGTCAGGTACTTTCGTTGAATTTTTAACAGCCATTATCACTCCCGGACGTGCAGTACCAGCTGAGCAACCACATACACTGTTGATCATCAGTAAAGTTGTGCCTTCTTGTTTCAAAGTGTTGTCAACATCTACCGAAGAAAGTAGTTCTGTAAATCCTTGAGTAGTAAGCTCAGCCTTCATTGGCATGACTATTTGTTCTGGATACATTATTTTGTGTGTTTATTGTAGCAAAGTTACTACAAGTCAATAACTGCTACCAAATCTGCCAATAAGCAAATATTATACTCAATAATGCCCGTCAAAAAGTTTGTGTGAATACTTAACAACGAGTAATCGACTTGGAAAAAAGACAGGAAAATAGCTATTACCTCAATCCCTGACCAAAATAACGGCAAGTATATGATGTAGTATCACGCTCTACTCTGTAATTGAGCCACAAAGAATCATTGCTTATTCGACCAGTACCAACGTAGGTAAGACTATTGTTGCTTCCTTGAAATGTAAATGAATCAATCCCCTGCATAGTACACACCGCACTATCATCCATGTCGTTGAGTATATTTTTCATTGTCAACTCTCTAGGATCTGTAAGCATAGCCCTAAAGTAGATAGGATATGCCGCATAAAAAGCAGTATCTTTATTACAAGTGTCTCTTCCGTTAAATGTTTTCACCAGTTTATCGCGGCTCAGCACCTCACACCTTGCACCCTCAAAACCAGTAGGACATACACACTTACCACCATCGCAAGCACCCAGATTCATACATACTACGTTTTCACAAGGATCTTTCTTGCAGGCGGTGTAGGTAATAGCAGAAAACAAGGCTATGGTAAGCAGAAATGTAAGTAGAATATTTCTTGTTGGCATCTCTTTGGTAATTTGGAAAAGCTAAAATATTAAATCTTTACTCAAAGATAGCTTTCAGAACGATAATTTCCACACTTCAATTCGTAAATTATTCTCCACTTTGTTTTATCCTTCATCATCTAGGTTATATTATTAGAATGTGCTACAATAATAAAGCCCCGTTAGTACGGGGCTAAATAGTCGACACGGTGTCAGGGAAATGAGCTATATGTAAATTCCTATATTCTGAGTTGGTCACACAAATCTAAACTATTCAGCGTGATAAAAACAGTTTATGCTCCTAAATATATCATACTAATGTTTCTTTTCACAGTGACTATTTGAATTAATAATTAATAGTATTTGTATCAATTTCACACAATCAAGCTATCAAACTAAAGTTCATGTCATACTTAGGAGCATTTTTCAATTTACGAAAAAAGCAAACAACAAATATTTTAGCATACTTTGCATAGTTATGGTTCTTTATCAGTTTAACTTACCACCTACATACTGTATCTTCGCGTTTTACGTTTAAAAAAGTACACTCATTCTCTATTCATGCAGTTCGGCAAGTTTGTAATGTCTTTGGCGTTGGTATTGGTTAGTATGCGGACTACCGCTCAACGTCATATGCTGAGCATGCCCGACCACGATGACAAATTATACTTCTTCGGTATCACTTTTGGCATCAACACCTCCGTACACCGTATCAACTATTCTACCTCCTTTGCCACCACTGATACTTTTAGGCGCATACAGCCCTTGTGGCAGCCCGGTTTTAATCTGGGTCTGCTAGGCAATCTTCGTCTTACTCGATTCATAGATTTCCGCTTTATTCCTTCGCTTGCCTTTGCCGAAAAAAGACTGATTTATGAGTATGGCCCACCTACCGATAGTATTGCCAATCGTACTATTGAGTCGATATATATGCATCTTCCTTTTCAACTAAAGTTTAAAAGTGATAGAATCAACAATTTTAGGTTTTATGCACTTACTGGTTTTAAGCTAGATTATGACCTAGCTGCAAACGCTCGTTCTAAAAGACCTGATGAGTTTCTGAAAATCAACAATTTCGATTACGGCTTTGAGCTCGGAGTAGGCTTCGATTTCTTCAATCCTAATTTCATTTTTTCGCCCGAAATAAAATTAAGCCAGGGGCTATCTAATCAGCTTTATCCTGACAGAGGGCTGCAATTGACCAATGCAATAGACCGCCTTAGCACCCGCATGATAGTGATATCTATACACCTGCAGGGGTAACAAACTGCTTTAACATACCCTTCTGCCATACAAAACTGCAAATAAAATTACCTTTGCAGTCACAACACTAACAATCTCAAAACTACACCGATATGATGAACGAAGCATATGTAGTAGATGGCATACGCACTCCTATAGGCAATATTCGTGGCGCGCTGTCTGGCATCAGAGCCGATGACATGGCTGCTCTCGTCTTAAAAGAACTTGTAGCTCGCAACCCCAATATACCAGCTCAAGACATTGACGATGTGATACTTGGCTGCCACAATCAGGCTGGCGAAGACAATCGTAATGTAGCTCGTATGGCTTTGCTACTAGCAGGTATACCTTGGAGTGTACCTGGCGAAACCATCAACCGCCTTTGTGCATCGGGCATGTCGGCTATTATCAATGCTGCTCGTGCTATCAAGGCTGGCGATGGCGACGTGTTTATTGCTGGAGGCATGGAGCACATGACCCGCAGCCCGTGGGTGATAGCCAAAACTTCGCAACCCTTTGGTGGCGACGCACAGATGTTCGACAGTAGCTTTGGCTGGCGTTTTGTCAACCCTCGCATGCACGAGCTATATGGCACAGACCCTATGGGTGTAACTGCCGAAAATGTGGCTGCCATGTACAACATAAGCCGCGAAGACCAAGACCTTTTTGCCTATCGCTCACAACAAAAAGCCGCAGCGGCCCAGCAATCTGGCAGGCTAGCTGAAGAAATAACTGCCGTATCTATGCCGCAGAAAAAGGGAGACCCTATAGTAGTGAACAAAGATGAGTTTATAAAACCCACAACTACAGTAGAAAAACTGGATCAACTAAAACCATCGTTCAGCAAAACAGGCACCGTTACTGCCGGTAACGCATCGGGGCTCAATGATGGTGCTGCCGCTGTGTACATACTTTCTGGAAATGCGGTCAACAAATACGGAGTCACTCCCAAGGCGCGTATAGTAAGCTCGGCAGTAGTGGGCGTAGAACCCCGCATAATGGGCATAGGCCCTGTAGGAGCTACACACAAAGCACTCGCAAAAGCTGGTCTAACACTCAACGATATCGACATTATAGAGCTCAATGAAGCATTTGCAGCTCAGAGTCTGGCTTGTACGCGTCTACTAGGTATAGCTGATGATGACCCACGTGTAAATCCTAACGGCGGCGCAATAGCACTGGGGCATCCGTTAGGCATGACAGGCGCACGAATAGTGCACAGTGCAGCTCTTGAATTGCAAAAACAAGGCAAACGATACGCACTAGCTACAATGTGTATAGGCTTGGGTCAGGGCTATGCAGTGATATTGGAGCGGGTATAATTCAATCTATCGGGCAGTAAAGTACACTATCACCGGAAAATGGTCGCTATAGCCATTTATCCAGAAAGTGCCCTTAAACGATCTGTAAGGCTCGCCTTCCTTCCCTTTATACTTATCTATTATATAGTCTGGTTTAAAAACCTCTGCTTTGTCGAAGCAGAGGTTTTTGCATTGAACCAGTGAGCCCGATACTATTATCTGGTCAAATAGATTCCATTTTTTCCGGTATACCTCTGTACCACCACCATTGCTATATATAGCTGCATAAGGGTTATAAAATCCTTTTTTTGCCACCAGTTTTTTGTCAGCTACCGCCCCTAGTGTTTTTGTTACACTTTCATCATCGGGATTATCATTGAGGTCGCCCATTACTATTATTGTTGCATTGCTATTTTTTTTCCACAGCCCCTCTGCTACATTCTTGTTTACATTGGCAGCAATAATTCTTTTGGGCGCACTTGCCCCATCCCCTCCCCTGCGCGATGGCCAGTGATTTACCAGCACCGTTACTGTATCGCCACTCAGCACACCGGTAGCTTGCAGCGCATCGCGGGTCACTACCTTGCCACCTGTACCAGCTATATTGATGGACACCGGCTTACTGTTTATTAGCCTGAACATAACAGGGTCGTATATCAATGCGACATTTATCCCCCTTGGATCTGGCCCATCATACCATACATACTTATACTTTCTAGCAGCTATTTGTGGCTCATTCACCAAATCTTTCAGCACCTTACTGTTTTCTACCTCCGCCAGTCCTATCATAGCTAGTCCTTTTGGGTCACCCATGCCCTTTACTACTCTTGCTATGTTGTGTAGCTTCTGCCTGTATATACGTTCTGTGTACTTATATTTCCCTCCTGGTGTAAACTCATCATCATCTTTCAGCGGATTATCTTGTGTGTCAAAAAAATTCTCGCAATTGTAAAAAGCTACCGCCAAACGTTTACCCGACTGCTGAGCAATACAGGTAACATTAAAAGGAAAAACAAAGAAAAAAACGATAACCGAACGAAGAACCCACATAAGAAAATTGTGATCAGGAGGTTTAGGAAAAAAAATGTTTACTTTCCGCAAAAATACACGCTAAATTGCCACTTAACGAATCTTTGATCGCAGAATTAACCCAGGAAGCTGCCAACACCCGTAAAATACTACAACTGGTGCCACTTGACAAAGCAGACTGGAAACCTCACACACTATCTATGCGCTTAGGAGCACTTGCGGTACATATTGCAGAAGTACCAGGATGGACAGCCATGACATTGCATACCGATGGTATAGACTTTGCAAATATGGACTTTAAACCCAAAGTAGCCACTACCACCGAAGAGCTGCTGGCAATACATGAAGAAAATGTGGCAAAAGCAATAGGTGCACTACAAAACAGCAAAGACGAAGACTACGAAAAAAGTTGGACTATGCGCACTGGCGAAAACATTCACTTCGTATTGCCCAAAAGCGAAGTGATACGCTCCTATTCATACAGCCATCTGGTACACCATCGCGCACAGTTGGGTGTGTATCTACGTATGCTAAACATCCCTTTACCCGGCTTCTATGGCCCTACTGCCGATGAAATGGCAGCATTTGGCAAGTAGTTGACAACCCGTTTATTTAACTAAGAAAGCGACAGATATCTGTCGCTTTCTTAGTTAAAATGAACCTATAATCCTTCCACTTCCTCACCCCGCATTGCCTTCCACTCACTTCTATGTTTGCGTAGTGGGTGCTCTTTCGATTTATTGAATATCATCATGCCGTTTTCCCTACCTGCACGGTGTTCGCGCTGTTGGTCTTCGGGTAAGTTCTTTTCCTCCATACATTCCGGACTACAGCAGCCTTCATATTTTTCGGCACAGGCAGGGCATTGTATAAACAACAAATGACACCCATCGTTTTTACAGTTGGTATGTGCATCGCACGGGGTGCCGCATACATGACACTCTGCCAATACATCATCGGTTATGCGCTCCCCTAGCCGCTCGTCAAACACAAAGTTTTTACCTTTAAACTTCAACTGTAGGTTTTCCTCCTTTGCCTTACGTGCATATTCTATTATTCCCCCCTCTACATGAAACACGTTTCTGAACCCATGATGCAGCATGTAGGCACTAGCTTTTTCGCACCTTATGCCGCCGGTACAGTACATAATGATATTTTTATCCTCATTACCACGCAGCATATCAGCAGCCATCGGCAACTGGTCTCTGAATGTATCTGATGGCACCTCTATCGCATTTTCAAAATGCCCCACTTCATACTCGTAGTGGTTGCGCATGTCTACTATTATTGTATCTGGTGCCGATGACAGTTCATTATATTCCTTGGCTTTCAGGTACTTTCCAGTTCTAGCCATGTCAAATGTAGGGTCGTCAATACCATCTGCTACTATCTTGGGGCGCACCTTCATACGCAGCACCCAAAACGACTTTCCATCATCATCCAGTGCTATATTCATGCGTATGCCATTCAGCTCTGGTGCAGCAGCATATAGCGCATCTCGCATGGCTTCATATTGGCTGGCAGGCACACTCACCTGACCATTTATACCTTCATTGGCGATGTATACCCTACCAAACACCATCAATTCGGCAAAACTGAGGTATAAACTGTTTCTGAACAATACCGGATCTGGTATATGAAAATACTTGTAGAAGGACACTGTGGTACGAGGCTCAGTCTCAGCCAGCATACGCTGTTTCAGTTCCTCATTATTTACGCGGTTGTGTAGCACTGGCATGGTGTACAGTCGTGTTTTTTATGAGTGAAAAATCAAATCGAACCGCAAAAATACACTACATCATTGGCACACCAACATGATTTTGGTCAGTGACAAGCAAGAAAAAGAAACAAAAAGGAAACATTATAAATTAGAGCCACCTCAGCGGATTGCGGCGGCGAAGCAATATATACTGCTTCATATTGAGCCAAAAAGCCAACACCATGTACACTATAACTGGCGACCCCATAGTAAGAAAAGAGATGTATATGAACCATAAACGAATGCGAGATGTAGCCACACCCATGCGATCGCCTATAGCGCTACATACACCAAAAGCCTTCCACTCTATAAAATCCTTAATGTCGTAAAGCCTATACATAGATAGTTGTAAAGTTAGATAATGTATTTTGTATTACAACGACTCCTGAAAAAATCATGCCACAATTCACACAATGATAAAATGACAAGAAATTCAGCTTTAGTTCCGTTTAGAACTATAGAAAACACAAACAATATAATTCACTACTACACTTAGACTACCCTTAACAAGCTATTATTGACTTTAGCGGGAAAAAATGGGGGAATTTTGCACAAAAAAGGTAGTAATTACAACTCAAACACTATTTTTGTCGCAAATAATTTTAAAATATGAAGCGAAATGCTTTTTACGGTCTTTTGTTGGGTGTGTCGTTACTGACTGCCAGTGCAAAACAGGCTGAAGCCAAGATCAGTTACACGCAGTACACCATGCCAAACGGACTAACGGTTATACTGCACGAAGACCACTCTACGCCTATAGTAGCAGTGTCAGTTATGTACCATGTTGGCTCTAAAAACGAGCATCCTGAGCGCACTGGTTTCGCTCACTTTTTTGAGCATCTGTTGTTCGAAGGTAGTGAGAACATAAAGCGTGGTGAGTTTATGAAACTCGTTCAGTCGGCAGGTGGTCAGTTAAACGCCAATACCACCCAAGACCGTACTTTTTACTACGAGGTGTTACCGTCAAACCAATTAGAACTGGCATTGTGGATGGAATCTGAGCGTATGCTACATGCCAAAATAGACGAAGTAGGTATAGAAACTCAACGTAAAGTAGTAAAAGAAGAGAAAAAACAACGCTACGACAACACCCCTTACGGACAGTTGATAAACGTGATTTTCGAAAACGCTTATACTACTTACCCTTACAAGTGGAGCCCAATAGGTAAAGAACAATACATAAACCAAGCCACTATGGATGAGTTTATGACGTTTTACAAAACATTCTATGTACCTAACAACGCCGTTATGGTTATAGCTGGCGACATCAATCAGGCACAGACCAAGGCACTCATCAACAAGTACTATGCCGATATACCTAAAGGCACCAAACCAATCCCACGTCCTACCGAGGTAGAGCCAGTACAAACAGCCGAAAAACGTGTGAAGTTTTACGACAATGTGCAACTACCGGGCGTAGTGCTTGCTTACCACATACCTAAGCAAGGCACACACGACTATTACGCTATTCAGTTGCTTACTCAGTTGATGTCTAAAGGTAAAAGCTCAAGATTTGAGAAAGAAGTAGCCGACAAACAAGAGAAAGCCATACAAACGGCATCTTTCGACCTAGGTAATGAAGAACCCGGACTAGCTATAATGCTGGGTATCGCTAACATGGGTGTAACTGCAGATGACCTTGAAAAATCGCTGCTTGCCGAAATAGAAAAACTGAAAAAAGACGGCATCACTGATGAAGAATACCGCAAATTGCAAAACCAAGCCGAAAATGACTTTGTAGAGCAAAACCAAAAAGTACTAGGCGTAGCCACAAACCTTGCTACCTATCATACTTTTCAGGGGAATGCTGACCTGATAAACACTGAACTGGATAAATACAAAAAAGTAACCAAAGAAGACATAAAGCGTGTAGCCAACAAATACTTCACAAAAGAAAACCGTGTGGTTATTCACTACCTGCCAAAGTCTGAAGAGAACAAAACACAGGAAAGTGCCAACAAACCCCAAGGCAAATAAGCAAGGGCAAATATTGAATACAGCTTCAATCTTTTCAACAGGTAACAACATTATAGCTAAACAGCTTTAAAAAAACTCAGTAATGAAAAAAATAACATTATCTATATTGGCTTTGGCAATGGTGAGTGCATCTTATGCACAACCAGTAAACCGTAGCATAAAACCAAAACCGGGACCTGCGCCCGAAATCATACTTGGCAAAACAGAGAGTTTTACCCTTGCCAATGGCATGAGAGTGTTTGTGGTAGAAAACCACAAACTCCCCACCATCAACTGTAGCATACAGCTAGATGTAAAACCCGAGCTGGAAGGCGATATGGCGGGTTTTGCAGACATGATGTCTGAACTGCTGATGAGTGGCACTACCAGCCGCAGCAAAGACAAGCTGAATGCAGAAATAGACCAAATGGGTGCCGGACTATATGTGAGCAGCGAAAGCATGCAAGCTATGGGACTCAAAAAGTATCAGGACAAGATATTTGAACTGATGGCTGATGTGGCTATGAATGTCGTAATAAGCCAGGAAGAGCTGGATAAAGCCAAGAAGAAAACACTATCGGGTCTGGAAACTCAGAAAAACGAGCCCGATGCAATGGTAGACAACGTAACATCTGTTGTCAACTACGGTATTGCTCACCCATACGGACAGGTAGCTACACAAGAAACTGTAAAGAAAATAACACTGGAGCGTTGCAATAACTTCTACAAAAACTACTTCCGCCCAAATGTGGCATACATGGCCATAGTAGGCGATGTAACTGCCGCTGAAATGAAACCAATTATAGAAAAACACTTTGGTAAATGGCAGAAAGCTAATGTTGTAGCGGTTAACTACCCTGCACCTGCTACTGCACCTAACAAGCCTACCAAAGTATCTTTTGCACCACGCACATCGGCTGTGCAGAGTGTGATAAATGTGACCTACCCAATAGCTGACCTGAAACCCGGCATGCCAGATGTAATAAAGGCTCGTGTTACCAACACTATACTGGGCGGTGGTTCACAGGGTCGTCTGTTTCAG
>JBIKKS010000470.1:0-9668 GCA_044360235.1 Flavipsychrobacter sp.
CTCGTGGTCAGGTCATAGACACTGGCGTATTGGTAAATGGGTTGGAATCTGGTAAAATCACCGGTGCATGTCTCGATGTTTTTGAGCAAGAACCTGTTACAAAAGCTACCGAGCCACTGCACTCTCAGATACTCCAACTCACCTCCCTGCCCAATGTTGTTTTCACCCCCCATATAGCGGGATACACATTCGAGGCATTGTACAAGATGAGTGCAACCCTGCTCAGCAAAATCCCTGCCATCTAATCCTAAATTGCCTTTTCTCTAAAAAACACATTACCATAATTTTTTTTTAACACAGACCCAAGATTATGTTATTGTTACACGTCTTTATATACAGGACCAGTATATTTAACACTACGTTGTTAGGATATAGTCTGGGAAAGGAAAGGGCAAATAAAATAATTGCGTTAGAAAGATGACTTTTAACAGATTTTTTTATCTTTACGCCTCATTTGCTAATAATTTATTAATGTTGGATATGACACGTACACTACGTTATCTGCTTTTGTTTGTATTTACCGGGCTCTCTTTTGCCGCTTTTGCGCAAGGAGAAATAGGCGGTAAGGTGTTTGATGATAAGAAAGAGCCGCTTATCAGTGCAACGGTACAGATTTTTCAGGGGGGAATTTTGAAGGGAGGAAATGTTACCGACTTCGATGGTTTTTACCTTGTAAAACCCCTCGATCCCGGTAACTATGACGTGCTCGTTACCTATGCTGGTTACGATTCTATGATGATCACTAAAGTGATAGTGCAGCCAGGTAGCAGAACTACTCAGAACTTTACTATGCAGCGTGTATCGAAAGGTCTTTCTGAATTTGTGGTAAAAGGATTCAAAAAAGCACTGGTGTCTGATAATGCTGGTAAAACAGTATTGACTGCAGAAGATATCAAAGTACTGCCTACTACAGAGGTATCTGATATGGTGGGTCTTGCACCTGCCTTGTATCAGTCTCAGCGTGGTAGAGGTGTAAGTATGGGTGGTGCCCGTTCTTCTGGTACATTGTATATCATAGATGGTGTGCAGGTGCAAAACATAGGCGACGAAGCCAATACCGGTATCAATATGGCACAAGGTGCGGTAGAGCAAATGGAAGTAATCACTTCCGGTATCCCTGCCAAATATGGTGACGTAGCTGGTGGTGTGGTAAACATAACTTCAAGAGGTGTAGCTCGTAAGACTACTGGTAATATCAGACTACAACAATCTATCGATGGTTACAACAACCGTTTCGCTTCTTTCTCATTGGCTGGTCCGTTGTACAAGAAAAAAATTAAAGGCGATAGCGTTAACAAAAAACCAGTATTTGGTTTCGCATTAAGTGGTGATTATTATGACGATCGCAACAGGTATCCTACTTACGATCAGCAGTATGTGATCAAAGACGAAAGACGTAAACAAATAGAAGCCAATCCACTACGTATACTTTCAGACAACAGTGGTGCTAGAATCTACAACTACGAGTCTAACTACGTTACTTTCAAGGACCTTGAGCAACGCAAAATAGTTCCTAACAACAAAACACAAGATGCTCGTCTGAATGGTAAACTAGATTACCAAATCACTGACAACCTTCGTGTGATCACAGGTGGTATGATCAACTATGTAAACGATGACGAATGGTCTCGTCAAGGTAGTTTGATGGCTTCTGCAGGTACTACTGTTCGTAAAGATTTCACAGGTCGTGGTTTCATACGTTTCACACAGAAGTTCGGTAAAATGAACGATACTTCTTCTAGAAACAGTATTATATCTAATGCATTCTATAGTGTTCAGGCCGATTTCCAACGTACACATACATGGCGCGAAGATCCACGCTTCAAAAAAGATTTCTTTAAATACGCTTACGTAGGTGAGTTCAAAGCAAGAGAAAGATCTAACATCTACAATCCATTCGGTTCAGATTCTGTAAGTGGTCGCAATGGTGTGGTTCTTTTGGGTTCTTCATCTAATGGTTATGATTTCAATCGTTCTGAAACTAACCCAATACTTGCCAACTACACTTCTCAGTACTACAACTCTCTTGATGGCAACGTACCAGGTAGCATCCTAGCTATCCAAGCTAATAACGCTTTGGCTAACGGTGACATGCCGCGTACTACTTATAGCTTCAATGGTTCTCCATTGTTCAATAGCCCAGGTCGTTCAATAGGTGGTTATTCTAACTTCCTTTCAGACCAATATGCGCTTGATGTTAACGCCTCTTTCGACCTTCAGGCTGGCAAAACCAAGCACGCTATCGAGTTCGGTTTGTATTATCAGCAGCGTATCATCAAGTCTTACAGTGCTAGCGCAAACTTAGGTGGTACTACTTCTATCTGGTCACAAATGAGAAACCTGGTAGCTACAGTAGATAACCAAAACCTCAGATTAGATCAGCAAAATCCTATATTCCGTGTTAACGGTCAGGAGTATACTTATGTAGCTGGTGCTAATCCTGGTCAGGGTACATTTTTTGACAAAAGTGGTAACATAGCTAACATTATCCCTGGCCCTACCGATACAATCGTGTACAACCTCAAAAACATAGGTACTGGTTCATTCGACAAAAACCTTCGCAAAAAATTGAATGTTGCTGACAATGCTATCGTTAACATCGACGAGATCGACCCAAACAAATTGTCTTTAGACATGTTCTCTGCCGATGAGTTGTTGAATATCAGTGGTAACGCTTTCGTTAACTATTTCGGTTATTCTTATACTGGTCAGCGTCAGTCTGGTGCAGTTAACTTCAATGACTTCTGGACACAAAAAGATGCTAATGGCAATTATACTCGCCCAATAGGTGCATTTACTCCTACTTACATAGCAGGTTATATTCAGGACAGGTTCACTTACAAAGATGTAAACTTCAACATAGGTGTACGTGTAGATCGTTACTCTGCTAACACTAAAGTATTGAGAGATCCATATTCTCTGTATCCTGTTACTACCCTTGGTCAGGTTGCTGGTACTACCAACACTGTTAACGGTGGTATTCACCCATCCAATGTTGGTAAAGATGCGGTTGTATATGTAAGCGACAACCAGTCTACTTCTCCTACCATCATCGGTTACCGCAGTGGCAATACTTGGTTCGACCCAACCGGTCGTGTGGTTGAAGATCCTGCTGTGTTGAAACAATACTCTGATGGTCGCGACCCTCAGCCTTTGATTCCTTCTCAGTACAAAAACATCAACATGAGAGACAGTACATTCAATCCAAACTTGTCTTTCACTGATTATTCTCCACAGGTTACTGTAATGCCACGTATCCAGTTTAACTTCCCTATATCTGATGTAGCTAACTTCTATGCTCACTACGATATATATGCTCAGCGCCCTTATCCTAACACTATCGGTAATGCTACTGCATGGGATTACTACCAGCTTTCTCAGGCAGCACCCACAGACCCAATCAATAATGCTAACCTTCGCTCACAGAAAACTTTTGACTATGAAGTAGGTTTCCAGCAGAAATTGACAGACCATTCAGCTATTACTATTACTGCCTTCTACAAAGAGCGTAAAGACATGGTGAATCTTGTACCTTACCTTTATGCATTCCCTTACAGCTACCAGACTTACGGAAACCGTGACTTCTCTACTACAAAAGGTACAACTTTGATGTATGACATGCGTGCCACTAACCACCTCAAAATGACTGTGTCTTACACATTGCAGTTTGCAGAAGGTACCGGTTCTACTTACAATGGTGGTCGTGGTTTGTTGAACAATTTGATACTCGAAGGTTTACCAAACCTCCGTTACGTTACTCCACTTAACATTGACTCTCGTCACTACATTGCTGCAAATGCTGATTACCGTTTCTTTGATGGCGAAGGTCCTGTAGTTGCAGGTAATCACATTCTTCAGAATGCAGGTGCTAACCTTATCCTCAAAACAAGAAGTGGTGAGCCTTATACACGTTACTCTGATGCCCTTGGTCAAACAGTGGTGGGTGGTGTAAACGGTGCTCGTCTTCCATGGCACTTTGGTACTGACTTACGCATAGACAAAGACTTTGCTCTGAAATTTGGTAAAAGAAACAAAGATGCAGTTGAAGGTGTAAGACCAAAACGTCCTAACTACCTAAAAGCTATCCTGATGATCAACAACCTGCTCAACACTCGCGAAATCATGGGTGTACACGGTTACACTGGTCGCACAGATGACAATGGCTATTTGGTTTCTCCTTTTGGTCAGCAGTTTATACCTCAGCAGGTCGATCCTCGTTCTTACACAGATCTTTACACTATTTTCATGAACAATCCTGGTTTCTTAAACTATGCTAGGACAGTAGGTTTTTCACTTGAATTCAACTTTTAATAATTTTACAATATAACTTTACGGTTATGATTTTCAGAAATAAAATACAGTTTGTTCGCGCGGTTGTGCTGCTGGGTGTGATGGGTTTAGCCAGCACGGTGAGTGCGCGTGAGAACATTGGAGCAAAACGCCCTACTGCTCAGCTAAAATCCACTGCTGCGGCTTGTCAGCCAGCAAATTCAGCTATCGACCTTGACATCAACAACGTTCGCGCTCGTCTTATGACTGGTGGAGATATGTGGTGGAATAATAGTCAGGGAAATGCTGCCTATGAAGTTCCAAAAGGTTCTGGTAGGCATGCACAGTTCGCTGCTTCTTGTTGGATAGGTGGTTTCGATCAGCAAGGTCAGCTAAAAGTTGCTGCCCAAACTTATCGTCAGGATGGCAATGACTATTGGCCTGGTGCCCTCGACAATGACGGCAAAATTACATCTGAGCAGTGTGCTGCTTGGGATAAATTTTGGAAAGTTGACAAGTCTACTATCAAAAAATTCATTCAGGCTTACAAAATAGGTGGTGACCTATCTGCTTCCGATTATGACGTTATTAATCAGTGGCCAGCTCGTGGCAACAATAATGTTGTAGGTCAGTCAGGAACTAAACTTACACTTAACCCCAATAACACCTACGCACCATTCGTAGATGTGAACGGTGATGGCAAGTACCAGCCTGAAGAAGGGGAATATCCAGATATCACTGGTGACCAGTACATATGGTGGGTATGCAACGATGCTGGTAACGTTAAGCAGCAATCGCTTACCGCAGCAATGGGTATAGAAGTGCAAACAAGTGCGTTTGCTTATGCTACTCAGGACTTCCTGAATAATGCCACTTTCTATAACTATCGCGTTATCAATCGCGGTCCGCTTACCATCGACAGTACATATATTGCCGTATGGGATGATGCTGACCTTGGTTACTACCTCGATGACTTCATTGGTTGCGATACTACAAGAGGTCTAGGTATCTTGTACAATGGTACTAACAATGATGGTGCTGCAGGTGGTAACGCATCTAATACCTATGGACTTAACCCACCCCAAATAGCACTTGACTTTTTTCAAGGTCCAATACGTGTTACCAAACGTCCGGGTAAGACTGATACTTTTGAGCAATTGGATATGACCAACTTTACCTACTACAATAATGACCAAACCATCATTGGTAACCCAAGTAATGGTATACAGATTTACTATTACATGACTGGTTCTATCAGAAATGGTGAGCGTTTCTCTTATGATTTCCAAGGTCCTGGCATACCTTCTAAAGGGTATGGTGCTGGTCCTATAACCAACTTCGTATTCTGGGGCGATCCTTCTGATAATACACAGTGGTCTGAGTGTGCTTGCGACAACAACCCTGGCGATCGTCGTTTCGTATTCTCTTCTGGTCCTTTCCAGTTATTCCCTGGTGCGGTTAATGACATCACCTTTGGTAGCATTTGGGCTTCAGGTATAGGTGGTTGTCCTAACACTAACTTCAAAACAATCAAGAATATTGATGATGGTGCACAAGCATTATTCGATAATGGTTTCAAAACTATCGAAGGTCCTGAAGCTCCAAGGTTAGTAGTTCGTGAGTTAGACAGAAGATTAGTATTTTACATCGTAAACGATTACGGTAGCAATAACTACGGCGAAAACTACGGTCGTACAGATGGTAAATACAATGACTCTACTCAGTACCATCAGGTTGTTGTAAAATCTAAAGGTGTTAGCAACGACTCTTTGTATAAATTCCAGGGTTATCGCGTATTCCAGTTGGCCAACAGTCAAGTTACTTCTGCTGAGATTTTCGATCCCAACACAGGTGAAATTGATAACAGCAAAGCAATCGAAGTTTTCCAGTGCGATATAACTGACAGCGTTACTCAAATAGTTAACTACGTTAAAAATATAACAGTAAGTGATACCACTCACACCGCACAAATCAAAGTAAAAGGTAGAGATAGTGGTATAGTACACAGTTTCCAGTTAACTCAGGATCAGTTTGCATCAGGTAGCGACAAGAGTTTCGTTAACTACCGCAACTACTACTTTGTTGCTATAGCTTATGCATACAACAACTTCGCACCTTTCAATGCTAAAAACACAGTTTCTACTCAGGATATTCCTTACCTGGCTAGTGCGCATGGTGCTGGTAACACAGATATCGGTGTCATAGCAGCATTGCCAAATCCTGCCAACGGCGCAATGGGTACAGTAATTAACTCTGACTATGGTTCTGGTGTGATTATCAAAAGAATACAAGGTACAGGTAACGGTGGAAACGAAGTACAGCTCGACGAAGCTTCTGAACAGATAGCTATCGAAAAAAATGCTGTCGCTCAGCCTACTTATATGCATGGTCTTGGTCCAGTAGATGTTAAAGTTGTTGATCCGGTACGTGTACCTGCTATGGATTGGGTTCTTCAGATACACGGCGACAACAGATTTGTAGCTGGTTTCGCTAGCTCAATTGATGGTTTAGTAGACAGCGGTGCTTGGACTCTTACAGGTTATACAAACGGTGTTGCAGTTGATACTATTTACAGTGAGCGTTCAATAGGTACTCCTAACGAGCAGATTCTTGAAAAATACGGCCTTTCTGTATCTATCAAACAAGTAGCGCCTCCAGGTGCTCAGGCTAAAGGTTCGGCTAATGGTTATCTCACTTCGGGTGTTACTTTCAATGATCCTTCTCAGCCATGGTTGTGGGGTGTACAAGATGAGTCTGACAGTAGCTTTGCTAACTGGCTAAGATCTGGTTCTACTAACTATTTCGCTTCGCCTTCTTCTACTAACCCTTGCTCTTTCAATGACAAAACATACGATCCTCAGTCTAACTTCGGTAGCATGTTGCCTAACTTCTCTTCTATGAGAAGTACGTGGGGTCCTTATGGTCTTGCAGCCAACTTCTTCCAAGGTGGTGTGTTTCAAGCAGGTCTGCCATGCGGTCATCACGTAGCTGCTTATCCGCTTACACTTAATCAATTCAAATTATTGGGTGATGTTGATATAGTATTCACTGCCGATAAATCTAAATGGACTAGATGCGTAGTTGTTGAAATGCAAGAGGATACCGCTCTAGCTGAAAACAAAGGACAAAAATTCTATCCACGTAAGCACAATGGTTGGAACCTAGAGTTCGGTTCAGATGGTAATACTCCTAAGTATTCTGAAAGTACAGAAGATGAAGGTATGTCTTGGTTCCCAGGTTATGCTGTTGATCAGAACACAGGCGAAAGATTAAACATCGTTTTTGGCGAAGATTCTTATCTATCAGGCGACAATGGTAATGACATGATATGGAACCCAACAGCACCAAAAGGTCCTAACGGCTTCAATCCTTTCGACTTCTCGATAGTATTTGGTGGTAAACATATTGTATACGTACTCAATAGCAAATACGATAGCGATAAAGTATTCTTGTCTAACGTTAAGCGTGCTACTCCTTCTAACACGTTCCTGCGTACTGCTTACTCTACCTTCCAGTGGGTGGGTGTACCATTGCAGAATCCTTTGGTTAAAATGTTGTCTCTTAAAGATGGTTTGATTCCTACTACTACCAGATTAAGATTCAGAGTAGATAGACCATACATGCCATATGCAGCTACTGATACTAACTCAGTATTTGCTACAGCAGGTACTTCTATTACAACTAATGAGGCTGCTAATCCTTACTACACTTTTAGTACTAAAGATCTTGCTCCTACTGCACTCAACAAAGATTCTGATCGTGACAAACTCATAAGCAGAATATATGCTGTGCCTAACCCATACTATGGTTATTCAGGCTACGAAAAACCAAACAGTCGTTTTGATACCAAAATCAGGATAATCAATCTTCCTGCCAAGGCTTCAATAAATATCTATTCTCTCGATGGTACTCTGGTTCGTTCTCTTTCTAAGAGTGATCCTAACACTTCTTTCATCGATTGGGACATACGGAACGCTGCAGGTCTACCAATAGCTAGTGGTATGTATATGATACATGTTAAGGCAGATGGAATAGGTGAAACTGTTATCAAATGGTTTGGTTCACTTCGTCCATTGGATGTTACCCAGTATTAATCTGATTTTAAATTCGGGCGGTTACCCCGCCCGGACTAATAAATAACTATTTTTCATACTTATGAAACAATTTTCGATAAAATCAATAGTTGCTTTGTGTGCCGTTGGCATGTCATTTAGTGCGTTTGCAGGCAACAAAGACCGTTCTGGTCAGGCAGGTGCTCCTGAAATGGTGATTAACCCATGGGCTCGTACTACTGGTCTTTTTGGTCTTAATACGTCTCACATAGGCGGCGTAGAGGCTATGAAAACCAACATCGCTGGTCTGGCTCAGGTTTCTTCTACAGATATAGGTGTTTCAAGAGGCGTATATCTTAGCGGCACCAACATCAGTATCAATAACATAGCTATTGGTCAGAAGTTAGGTGAAGCAGGTGTTATTGGCATCAACCTTATGTCTATGAACTTTGGCGATATCACCAGTACTTCATACTTCGAACCAGAAGGCTTTGGTACTTACCGTCCTCAGTTCCTCAATATGCAGCTTGGTTATGCCAAGCAGTTCTCTTCTCACGTTAATGCAGGTGCTTCAGCCACTTACGTGTCTGAGCAGGTAGGTAACATCACCGCTTTGGGTATAGCTTTTGAAGGTGGTATACAGTATGTTACCGGCAAAAGAGATAATTTCCACTTTGGTATTACACTCCGCAACTTGGGTAGTAACATGCGTTTCTCTGGTACAGGTTTTGCAGTTAATGCAGATAAGCCACAGAGCTCTCCTACATTCGCAGTTTCTCAAACTTATCCTGCCGATAAGTTCTCTATGCCTACTTACCTCAATTTTGGTGCGGCTTACGATTTCTACCTGGATGAAAACCACCTGATGAGCAAAGACAGTTTGCCAAAACACAAGCTGACGGCTATGTTTAACTTCCAGTCAAATTCTTTCAATAACGACTACCTTGGTGCTGGCGTAGAGTATTCTTTCAAAGAAATGATACAGTTGCGTGCTGCTTATCGTTACGAAAGAGGCATCGGTAACCTCGAAACATCTACTACTATGTTTTCTGGTATAGCCGTAGGTGCTACCGCTCAAAAGCGTCTCGGAGATAGTGGTCCTTTGGTTTCTATCGACTACTCTTTCCGTCCTACTCAGCGTCCTGCAAATGGCGTGCACATGATGTCATTGCGTTTTTCACGCTGATTCTGATTTTTATCGTATTTTTACATTGCAACGCTTCTGTCTCGCAGAAGCGTTGCATTTTTTCTTATATTCATTTAAACTGTTGGAATATGTCTGATTTGAACTATCTCACCAAAGAAACTTTGGCGCAGATGAGAGAAGAGCTCAACAAATTAAAGTCC
>JBIKKS010000426.1:0-2575 GCA_044360235.1 Flavipsychrobacter sp.
GTTAAGGAAACTCACAAATTAGCAACAGCCACACCTCTTACAGCGCATACCCAGCCATCATACTAACCTTGTTACTAGTTGAACTTATCGTGCTGATTATACGTGTCATACGTATGCCACCAAGCCCACTCTCTCCATCCGCCCGAGAACGGCATGATAATAAGTGAAGCCATCAGATGACTGCTCGAACTTATCGTAAATGGCCCATCATTATAAGTACCCATTTTACGGTTTACATCCAGCAGATTAATGTTGCCAGCAGTATACATAAACCTTAGCTTCCAGCAAAAAGCAGTAAAAAACGAAATATCCAACTTAGCATAAGGCGTAAAACCATATCCATACTGCGCCTTGAAACCGCTTATATCTGGCAAATTCGTCATCGTAAACTGTGGCATTAAACCACCACCCAGCGCCAGACCCAGCGGCAGTCTCTTAGTCAGTATCGCATCATTACCCAGCTTATAGTCTATGCCTATCGGCAGTGCTATCTGCATTGTAGTAGCATTCAGCGGTGTAGGATCTGCCTTGTAGCTACCATCTGTGCCGTATGTCTGGTTCAGGTCTGCCCATGTGTTCATATTGCCTACTAGGTGTATAGTAGCAGCCCAGCAGCTTATATGACCTGTAGCCTTAAACGGCAATGCCAACCCTATAGTACCTCCAAAGCCCATAGAGCTTATAGCACGTTTGGCAGTAGTGTCTCCTCTATATAATCCGTTCGATCCGTTTACACGCACCACTCCCGTAAAATTACCCGATGCCATCACCAACCCTCCACCTATTTCATAACGCTTAGGGTTTCTGAAGTTGCTGAGAAATGGGGCTACAGTGTGCTGGTATTGTGCCAGCACTACATCTGGCATCAACACAAACAATATCGCAAATACAATACAGGCTTTCCTGATCAGTTTCATACTAAAGTGCCTTTGGGTTGTAAATATATAAAAAGACTATTAAAAATACTATTTTACACCGAATTCAAACAACCCTCTTTTCATACACTACCATAACGCACAACTTACCCACATGCCAAAACCAGATATTTACCTCGCCCACACACCCGGCAAAGGCAGAGGCATCTTCACCCGCAAGGCCATCAAAGCCGAAACCATAATAGAAACAGCGCCCGTCATCATCATGACTCACGACGAGCGCCTCCACCTCGACCAAACCATTCTGCACAACTATATCTTCGAGTGGCAACCCGATGGCCAGCAACTCTGCTGCATGGCATTGGGCCTCATACCCATGTACAACCACTCTTACCATTCCAACTGTGAGTACTATATGGACTACGACAACAACGAAATATTCATACAAGCCGTTCGCAACATAGCCCCCGGCGAAGAACTCACCATCAACTACAACGCCACCTGGAACGACGAAACCAAACTCTGGTTCGACGCCATATAACCCATTCAAAAAGCCGAAAAGCGAACCAACTCCCTTACAGGACTTAGTTCGCTTTTCGCTATCTTTTCTCTTCAGTACCCGTCACATTGGCCGGCACTCATGTTTATCTCAGGTCCACCACCTCTACACCTGCGTGCTCCTTAGTGTTCCAGCTAAACTTACTATCTGGTATATCCGCATTCTGCACCACATTACTTATCGTTATCGCGTATTTGTTACCGTTTTTCTCCCAGTACGTGCCACCTGCTATCATAGCCGTAGCCTTGTCCACCGCCAACTCTATCTTAGCCAGTTGTTTGCTCTTGTCGTGTGGTATCAGCTCCACTATATCACAGTTTTTACCCTGCTCCTTGCGTTCACCCTTATACGTATAACTATACTCCTTCTCAAAAAAACTAGGCGTAAACAACTTAGCCGGCGACATCGTTTGCTCAGCCGGGTTATACTTAGTCACCTGCACCTCTTTTGCCTCTGCGTTATACGTCCACACCGTAGCATTGTCGCACAGTATCTCCTGCGCACCTACCTGCACATGATACTTTTGTCCCTTCAGCATCAGCGCACCCTTTCTGGTATCTGTCACACTACCACCCTTGCCCCCAGTTAGCTTCAGCGCAAAGTTCGCCTTCATCGTTTTCAGGCCACTCACCTTTTTGCTCACACCATCCAGCACCGCCTTAGCCTTAGGGTCATGTTGTGCCCATACACTCTGCCCCAGACCCATCACCAGAGCAATACTTATTGTTACAAAATACTTCATGCAAACAGATTTGATTATTATTGTTTTATGCCTCGCAAAAGTAAACAAACAAATCTATGTATTATGTTAATCCATGTTCCCAGCTATAGCACCGGGCTAATTTCAATTCCCTATAACTGCGGCTTAAAAAGCTTACTCAATTATTGAACTTTCGTGTTTCTTTTTGGCTTGTGAGCTATGCTCATATTTATTTTATTGTTTATTTCTGGTATTGCCGGTTTTTTGCCGATTGTTTCATGGGTTTCGATGGATAAGTAGTTGATTATCAATGCTATTCACTTTTGCCGTTAGAGTGCATTTTCCAGTCAGGAGTTTGTCTGAACAACTGATTCATCTGATTGATTTGATTTTCAGGATGTAAGTTGTAAGGGTATTGAGGCTTTATGGTCATATTTAGTT
>JBIKKS010000427.1:0-2574 GCA_044360235.1 Flavipsychrobacter sp.
GGGACATACATCTGGACAGTTGGTAAAGAAAAAACTAACGACCATTATTCGCCCTTCGAGATCCTTGTTGAGCGACACGTTGTCGCCCAACTGATTAGTTAGCTTTAGGTCAGCCACTTTGTGGAATATAGTATCTGTTTTCAGTACCCCATCTACCATACTACTGTCTACACGTTCTACACCGTATCTGCCAGGTAGGTGTATTTTGTCTTTTGACAAAGACTTGGCTATAAAATAAAAAGAAAGCGGTAGCAAAAACGCTACCGCTAACCCTAGAATGAACTTACTATTTGATCTTTTACTCATTTTTTAGTTGAATGTGCTACGTTTTCAATCTGCTCACGAGATGGCGATGAATTGTTCATGCGCAACCAAAAGAAACCATCTGCCAAAAACGCGATAATAAACCATACAAATAATACCAGAGGTATTAATACACTGGCTATAAATCCTTTAAACTCATCGCCAAGGTGCATGAATATTGCCACTATGTAACCAGCCTTAAGGAGGGTAAGTGCCAAGAAAAGGAAGTTAATTACTGCCTTAGGGATGCTATGGCTGAAAAACATACCCATACCTACCTCTAAAACAGTGATAACAAGCAGTATCCAAAACACTTTCCATATTTTTTTGATCTGCGTTTTGCTTTCTGTAGAGTTGATGTCTGAGTGATGCGCCATAACTCCTGAGTACAACTTAGACTGATCGCCTTCGTACAGGTGTTGTATGCTGTCTGTATTGTGATGTGCTGACATGTTAAATATTGTTAGTTGTTTGTTTTGAGAAAGTATTGTGATGTGTGAAGTTGCGAAATATGCGATTATAATAGATAAAAGCAAGTGAATACGAATACCCAAACCAGATCTACAAAGTGCCAATAAAGACCGATTTTTTCTATCATTTCGTAGTGACCTCTGCGCTCATAAACACCGTTAACAGTGTTTACCAGTATAAGGATGTTGAACACAACACCTGAAGTAACGTGACCACCATGGAAACCAGTGATAGTAAAGAAGTAGTTGAAGAAGTTGTGGGTAGACTGCATAGCCATACCTGGCTGAGTACTAAGTACATGACCAGCTAAGTCTTTATTGAAGAAATGGCTAAAACTGCTAGTTGGAGTAGCTGGGTCTGTAAAAGTACCCCACAATCCTCCTATTTCGCCATTAAGGTGAGTCCACTCCCAAGCCTGACAAGCAAGGAAGCATATACCACCTATGATGGTCCAGAGGAGCCATTTTGCTACACTTTTTTTGTCGCCATAATGACCAGCATGTACTGCAAGCACCATGGTCACAGAACTCATGATAAGAATGAAGGTCATCAAACTTACGAACAGCAGTGGGAGATTTTGCCCATGCATGAAAGGAAATGCTTTGAACACTTCGTTGGGGTCTGGCCAAACTGCGCTAAAGAAACGAGTGGTACCATACGATATCAATAATGCACCAAACGTAAGTGCATCTGATAATAGGAAAAACCACATCATTATCTTGCCATAACTGACATTGTAAGGTGAACGTCCACCTTCCCACAAATTTTGCTTCGGAGCTGAGGTTACTACTGTTGAATGCGACATAAACTGATTTAAAAGTGTGTTAGTTGTGATCTGGGTGCGAATTTCGAAAGTTTTTTACTGATTTGCCAGAAAAAACACAAATAAATATACCCACAATATATCCACAAAGTGCCAATAGGTTGCCGCTATCTCTAACCCTGTGCTGCTGTATACTTTTACGTTCTTTCTAAAAGCGCGGAAAAATACAAATAATAATGCAATAATTCCACCAAAGAGGTGTGCTAAATGTAGTCCGGCTATAACAAAAAGGAAAGATTCGCTTGGATTTCCGTCAATTCTTACCGTTTCAGCCTGTTTTAGCGTTTCTCCATTGATAGTTACCTGCTGCAACTCGTGATATAACTGATAAAAACCGCCATACTGTAACAGTCCAAAAATAACGCCTAGTATTAGCGTAATACTTACCAACATCTTATACTTAGGCATTTCTCTGTTCTTAAACGCCTTAACTGCCAGTATCATGGTGACACTACTAATAACTATGGCTATTGTAGAATACCAAAACATAGCTGGTAGTGAGTAATAACGCCAGTTGCCCTGAGCCTGCCTTACCACATATCCGCTGGTAAGCCCTGCAAAAGCCATTGACATACTGCCCATTGCCACCCACATCATAAACTTCTGTGGATGTATTTTCTTACGTGTCTTAGTCAGTTCCATATTTTTTGTTTTACTCCCCTACTCTCTTCCCTCATTTTTTATTCTGTGATACTATAAAACCCACTATGCCTTGTCTATAATAAGTGCTAACAATACTGTGGGCAAATATATAAACGATGCAAACATTACCCTACGTGCAGACTTGTAATCGTTTTTGATGTAAAACGCGACTGATGCTGCAAAATAAAGAACGCCACTCGCCACACACACCCACATGCCTGAGAAGCCTGTAAGGCCTAGCATAGGCGGCACCATAGCCATAGGTATGAGTACTAAGCTGTACAGCATACACTGAATGGCTGTAAATTTGGTTTCGCGCTCACGGGTAGGCAACA
>JBIKKS010000428.1:0-2569 GCA_044360235.1 Flavipsychrobacter sp.
CTTTTTTGATGGCATACTCCAACAAAAAGAATACTACAGTGCATATGTCTTTGAAGATCTGGCGGCGGACATATTGAAAAAAGACCCAGAACTAAAAAAGAAGCTGGAGGAAAAACGTAAAAACGACGCAGATTTCGCCAAAGACGGACATGCGCAGCTCGATTTTGTGTACAAAAACTCTATTTACTTTGAGCAAGAATATATGAGGTATCCCGTATTCAGGATAGAGGAATAAGCAAAAATGGAATTATATATCAGTCAGATTTTGAAGGGCAAGTGATTTTTCTGATATCTATAATGTAACAAAGCAGCATGAGTAGCAATGCTCCTATTACATTGAGCCACAGAAAAGAAACTATATCGAACATATAAATAGCTACAACAGCTACTTCTGTTATAATGGCAGCTATAAAAACTGTTTTGCCATTTACAGATTTAATGTAAAATGCTACCAGAAATATGCCCAGTATAGTACCATAGAACAGTGACCCCAAGATATTAACGGCTTCTATGAGCGAGCCCATTTTGGCTGCAAACATGGCTACACCTATACAAAAAACACCCCATCCTAATGTATGCATACGCCCCAAACGTAGTTCTGTTTTTTCGTCTTTTTTATTGTCTAGCAGGTGAATGTCAATGAGTGACGAGGCAGCCAAAGAATTAAGAGCAGCAGATATAGACCCCCAAGAGGCTAAAATTATAACCGCAAACAACAAACCAACAACCCCTACCGGCAATGAGTTTCTTACAAAATATAAAAATATGTAGTTAGTGTCGCTGGTGTCAGGTGTGTAGTGTTTCCTATCTAAGTGGCGTGCTACACTATCTCTCAATAGTTGAATTTGTTGTTGTGTTTGTTTGAAGTTGTTTATTGTTTGAGGCAACTCAGTAGTTTTATTCTCCTTTCTTAATTGGGTTATGGCTACCGCTTGTTGTTGGTGTTGTTTATTTAGCTGAGCATGTAGTTCAGAATTTGCAGTTGCATTTTTAGGTTCGTATCTTGTATATACATCATAAGCAGCAGTGTTGAAGTAAAGGGGGGCTGACTGAAAACTATAAAATACAAATACCAATGCACCTATTAGTAGTATAAAGAATTGCATAGGTATTTTCACCAACCCATTAAGCAACAAACCCATTCTGCTCTGGCTGGTATCACGGGCATTAATATACCTACCCACCTGACTATTGTCTGTACCAAAATAAGACAGCGATAGGAAAAATCCACCTATTATCCCGCTCCATATGTTGTACTTATCGCGCCAACTAAAGTCGGTAGTAATTACATTCAGCCTGCCCGATTTGCCTGCAATGTACAGCGCATCACTCATCCCTATTCCCTCTGGCAACCTATGGACAACCAGATACCCTGCTAATGCCATGGCACCTAGTATGATAATAAATTGCAGCTTTTGTGTGTGTGCTACTGCTTTTGCTCCACCTGAGTAGGTGTACAACATGAGCAGTCCACCCATAAATACGTTTGTGATATATATATTCCACCCTAGTACTGACGATAATATAATAGCAGGTGCATAAATACTTACCCCAGTGGATAGCCCTCTTGATAATAAGAAAAGAAAAGAAGTGAGCAAACGTGTTCTGCGGTCAAAGCGTTGTTCTAGATATTCATAAGCTGTGTATACTTTCAGCCTGCTAAAGACAGGAATAAACGTAACGCATATCACCACCATAGCCAGTGGCAGCCCAAAGTAGTTTTGCAGAAAGCGCATACCATCTGTGTATGCCAAACCCGGTGCAGACAAAAAAGTAATAGCACTTGCCTGAGTAGCCATTACACCCAGTAACACCACATACCAAGGCATTTGTCTGTCTGCCAGTAGGTACGAGCCTGCACCAGTTTGCCCCTTACCCTTATGCATACCATAACCTATCATGGCAGCCAGAGTCGCAATCAGCACTATCCAGTCGGTATAACTCATCAGCTAGTATTGTGAAAGGTGTGTAATTTAGTAAAATACGGTGTGAATATTGTCTTGTGTTTGCGTATGTGTATAGGTTAGGGTGTACATTTGTAATAATGGAAGTGAAGCAAGAACATTTAGTGCGCTTATCAGAGTTGCCTGCTGGTACAAAGGCAGTTATTGATAGTCACGATGAAAGTGAGTTTCAGCTAACGCTGATGGAGATGGGATGTGTACCTGGTGAGCCAGTGTGGGTAGAAATGATAGCACCCATGGGCGACCCAATGGCTATAAACATAGCCGGTTATTATTTAAGTATAAGAAAAAAAGAAGCAGATAAGATTTGGGTGCAGTATAATTGATGTGTTTATCAGATAATGAATTTATCAAAGTCTGTGTTCGAAACAATGTCCATTCTTATTTTGCTGAATCGTTTACCATCATTAGTTAGGTCTACACCTTCCAATATTTTCAGTTCTACTATTGCACCTTGCTGAAACGCTATATCTAGCATTTTTAATATTTCTTCCTTCACACTATTGTCGCGAAGGGCTACATTAGTTATTTCAGCATTACTACTTTCTACCTGATATTCTTTCCGAATCATAACTCATTATATATTGAGAAGGGGATTACAAACT
>JBIKKS010000429.1:0-2564 GCA_044360235.1 Flavipsychrobacter sp.
AGTTGATTGCCAGCTATTGTGCTGGTTTGAAAGTCTGGGGCAACTTTACCCGGCAACAATCGCTCAGCAATATCCAGTTGTTTCTGTAGTAGTGGTAGGTATTGACTATGAGGAAAGTGAGTGGTATACGTGTTTAATTCTTGTTTGGTTCTGTTTACTTCCTGCACTCTTATGCGTGCATACAGCCCCTGTGCTATAAAGTATTCACTGCTCTGTGGGGGAAGGTTTTTGTAGCCCAGCGTTATCAAACTATCTAGCAGTACCCTCGCCTTTTGCGTATCGGAAGAAGGGAAACCGAGCCCCGCTGCCTTAAGTTTGGTTTCAAATACACCTGTGAGGTATAGCAGATAGGACGGGACCTGCAACAAATCGTCGTTAAATTTTTGTGGTATGTGTTTTAGTATAGCATAGTTTTCTGGGGGTACAGTGTCTGTGTATCGCTGCAGCTTCATCATTTGGTGCATGAGTGGATACTGTTGCAGAAAAAAATAGTTGTAATACTCAAAGTGCGCCAGCCATATTTTTTTGAATAGCTGTGGTAACTTGTAATGGCTTTTGTTTGCAAAATCCTCTTCTTTCTTTCGCTCTTCTTCTATGCCTGTGTAAAATTGTTCTGGTTCTTTGCCCAAGATGTTTTTTACCCTTAGTGTGTATTGGTTAAGTCTGCCCCTAGTAATGGTGTGGAGGGCCACAAAGTTTTGCACCTCACTACCTGTGCCGCTGTAGTGTATGCTACTGTCAAAGCGACGGGTATCGGCAGTAAGGTGTAGGCTATCGCCATCGTATAGCATTACTTCTGCTAAATGGTTGCCATGGGTAATTTCTGCCTGCATATATGTGCCTGACGGCAGTGTAACCGCTACAGAAAAATTGCCTTTTTTGTCTACCAATGCATAAAAATCCTTGGGATAATATGCGAGCTTGTTTTCGTTGTAGCTGATCTTGACGCTGTCTGATATAGGATTTGCAATGGACCCTGATAACTTAACGATGCCAAAGGCATTGGTACCCAGCAGCAAACAGCAGTATAAAAAAACGCTACTTAGCTGCCGCACAAGCATAAAGGGACGGCTGGAAAGTAGCGTTTTTAGAAAAATCATCGGGGGGTGGGTTATGCCTCTGTGAGTATAGGCAGCGGCCTAGGCGAATAGTTTTTTACGGCTTTGGCTATAGCTGCGATGTGCGGTGGTGTAGTGCCGCAGCAACCGCCTAGCATATTCACCCATCCTTCTTTAGCCCATTCGGCTACAATGGCAGCAGTTTGCTCTGGGCTTTCGTCATATTCGCCCATTGCATTAGGCAAGCCGGCATTGGGGTAAGCTGTTACGTAACAAGCCGCAATGTTTGACAGCTCCTCTACGTGTGGACGCATTTCTGCTGCACCCAGCGCACAGTTGAGCCCAATACTGAGTGGGTTGGCGTGCATAACAGATATGTAAAACGCCTCCAGCGTTTGTCCGCTCAGTGTTCTGCCAGATGCATCTGTGATAGTACCAGATATCATCACCGGCAATTTTTCAGCTTTTGTGTCTTTAAAATATTTGTTGATAGCATAGATAGCCGCTTTTGCATTCAGCGTATCGAAAATGGTTTCGATGAGCAGTATATCTACACCATTCTCTACCAATGCTTTTATTTGTTCGTAATAAGCATCTGCTACTTCGTCGAAAGAAATGGCTCTGTAGCCAGGATTATTCACATCGGGCGAAAGAGATAATGTTTTGTTCATCGGGCCTATGGCACCAGCCACAAAGCGGTCGCTAACATCTATTCCTTTTTCTATTCCATACTCAATTATAGCTTCTTTGGCTACCCTTGCAGCAGCAGCATTTATCTCGGATGCTAATGGCTGCATATCATAGTCGGCCATAGATACTGTCTGCGCATTGAAGGTATTGGTTTCTAATATATTAGCACCAGCATCAAGGTATTCTTTGTGTATTGCTTTTATTATGTGGGGTTGAGTGAGGCACAGGAGGTCATTGTTGCCCTTTACATCGGTATGCCAGTCCTTAAACCGCTCTCCCCTATAGTCGCCTTCTTCCAGTTTGTAGCGTTGTATCATGGTGCCCATCGCCCCATCTATTATAAGTATGCGGTTATTGAGTAGTTCCCTCAGTTTGGTTTCTGTATTCATATACCAAAGGTAGGGAATAGGATAATAACCTTTCACCGCAGAATTTATTTTAACCTTTACTATCCCCCTCACATTACTTTCTATATCGCTAACTTGCAGCTATGTTTGCCGACATAATTTTACCACTCAATTTACCTCAGGTACTTACTTATGGGGTGCCTATAGCGTTGCAAGACCACCTGCACCCTGGCATGCGTGTGGAAGTGGCACTAGGCAAAAACAAACAGTACTCTGGCATAGTAGAGCGGCTGCACAACGAAAAGCCGGAAAACTATATAGTAAAACCCATAAAAGGCATAATAGACCAAGAACCAGTAGTGACTGAGCAGCAACTGCGGTTTTGGCGGTGGATAGCCGACTACTACATGGCATCGCCGGGAGAGGTAATGAACGCAGCACTGCCAGCACACCTCAAGATGATGGGCGA
>JBIKKS010000430.1:0-2555 GCA_044360235.1 Flavipsychrobacter sp.
AATGATAATCCTATCCAGATTGTCTTTTATCTCACCTTTATTGGGCATTAACTTGTCTGATGTAAGAGTCAGTTTGTTTTGCCAGAGTAGGTGTTGCTGTGGTGTAAGGTGCTTAGTGCTGCGACAAGCCGAGAAAGTTATCAATGACAGAACCACCACCGATATAGAATAGCAGTTTATGTACCGGTTATAAAAAACGCATCTACCCATGTGCAGATAACAACAATTAATATAGTTTTGCAGTATATGCTATCCAAGGCGCAAAGTAAGCACATTCGTTCATTAACCCAGCAAAAATTCCGTAACGAGCACCAGCAGTTTATAGCTGAGGGTACCAAAATAGCAGAGGAATGGCTGTGCAGTAACCACAAAATACTAAAAGTAATAGCTACCAAAGAATGGATAAATGAAAACAGCTTGCACATAGCAGCGCACCCTGAAGCTGAAGTGGTGGAAGTAACAGAGCAGGAGTTGTTAACAATATCGGCCTTGCAAACACCCAATAATGTGCTACTAGTGGTGGCATTTCCTACCACCAATTCACTCCCTAAAGCTGCCAACAAATGGTATTTGGCGCTCGATAACATACAGGATCCGGGCAACATGGGCACTTTGCTGCGTATAGCAGACTGGTACGGAATAGAGCATGTGCTGTGCAATGAACAGTGTGTTGATGTATACAATCCCAAGGTGGTGCAGAGTGCCATGGGTGCGCATACACGTGTTGTAGTACACTACACTGACTTGCCTGCAACTATAGCAGAGTTACAGATGCCGATATATGCAGCAGTGCTAGGTGGTGTAAATGTGTATGAATGCAACAGAAATGAAAGTGGGATTTTGGTGATTGGTAACGAATCTAAGGGTATAAGTGATACTGTAATACCATTAGCCACCCATTGCGTAACAATACCTCGTAAAGGTGGTGCAGAGTCATTAAATGCGGCAGTATCGGCAGGTATATTATTTGCATTGCTGTTACCACATTAAATATGTGAGCGCAGAATTTTGTATTTTTATTGTTTGGCACAACAATTGGTAGTAGTAAACTGTTGATGTGCCAATAACAATATTTAGTGTTGGTTACTTGTATTATTCATTAAATTTATCGTATATCTACACGTATGAAAAAAATAGCATCTCTTGTTTTGGCGTTTTTGGCCATGTATGGTCAGGTATCCGCACAGTCTGTTTTGCGAGTTAGGCTTGCAGACAATACACGCTTCAATGTTTCTGTTAATGGCAGATATTTCGACAGAAAAGGTACTTCTATTACTGTAGGCGATTTGCCTGCTGGCAATCATTATGTCAAGATATTTAAGGTGTCTTATGACAGATGGGGGCGCGTATTCGACCGAACTATTTTTCAGGGCACGGTAAGAACTAGAAATGGAATGGTAAGCCAGATGGTGTATGACCCCTATGCAAGAAGAATGGGTGTAAACCTCATACCAGACAATACCATACCTGCAAGCCGCCCCGATTACAACAATGACCAAAACAGAGCAAAATACAACGATGTGCCTGAGCCTAGTCGCATGGCCAACCAGGACAGACTGGTATCAGCAAACGAGCCTGAGCCTGCACAGATAACACCCGAAAGGAATAACCCTACATCAGACCAGCCACCTGCATCTCCTATGGCTGAAGGCTCTATGACCGATAGTGATGTGGAAGCACTAAAAACTAAGGTAGAAGGACAAAAAACCGACACTGAGAAGCTAAAATTGCTGAAAAGCGAATTGAGAAAAGAAACAGTCACTACATTTCAGTTAGCTTCAATGCTCGATTGGTTATTGTTTGAAAGTACTAAAGTAGAGCTGGCTAAGTGGGCGTACTACATCACAAAAGACAAAGACTACTTTTCAGATATTTTCAACAAGTTTAGTTATCAAAGCTCTAAAGATGAGCTAAAACAGTTTGTAGACGATAAGAAGTAGGTATATTTTTTGAAGTGGGAATCAGTTGCATTGCTGTCGATGTAACTGATTCCCATCTTTTTGTATTTTTAAAACAACATAGATTTTACTTTAGCTTCGTTGAGGGGTTTTTCTATATAGCCCCACACTATAGGTATATTTTTAGCTCGCTCTCTGTCTTGTGGGTCTATAGATGAAGTGAACATTAAAATTTTAAATTTTCGCTTCACTGCATCAGGAAACTGATCAAACTCGTTTAATACATCCCATCCCAATAGAGTAGGCATATTGATGTCTAACAGTAGAATGACGTCTTTGGTATTATCAGCAGCATAATTATCGTAAATGTGCCTCAAGCCTACATTGGGGTCTGTGAATGTTTGTACAGTTACCCCGGGTTGATATTTGAGTATCATATTCCGACATATGATGTTGTTTATTTGATCATCGTCTATTACTATGTATTCATGTTCTTTTTGTGTCATTCTCTCAAACTCACTCAGGCTACCCGCTTTTTTTAGTGACATGCCTTTGAAGTTAATAATAGCAGTATCCAGTAGCCGTGTACCAAAACCGTAGCGTATCAGAAAGTCCCTTACGTTGTCGGAATGTAAGTTTATTGGTAAGTTTTGCAGT
>JBIKKS010000431.1:0-2551 GCA_044360235.1 Flavipsychrobacter sp.
TTCCCAGCATTCGGAAAACCCACCAGCCCCACATCTGCCAGTATCTTCAGCTCCAGCACCTTCCAGCCTTCCAGCCCCATCTCGCCCGGCTGGGCATAGTCAGGGGTCTGGTTTGTTGGTGTAGCAAAGTTGGCATTACCTAGCCCGCCTCTACCACCTTTCAGCCATATCATCTCTTGCCCATCTTCCAGTATTTCAGCTTCCAGCTCTCCGGTTTCCATATCTCTGGCCACAGTGCCCAGTGGCACTTCCAGTATGATGTCAGCCCCGTCATGTCCAGAACTGTTGTTCTTATATCCGTTCACACCGTCCTTTGCCAGTACGTTTTTGTAATAGCGCATGTGCAGCAGTGTCCACAGCTGGGCATTACCTCTTAGCTTTATATGACCACCCCTACCGCCGTTGCCGCCGTCAGGTCCTGCCATCGCATCCATCTTGTTTCTTTCAAAATGCACGCTTCCTGCGCCTCCTTTACCAGATCGGCAGAATATGCGGATGTGATCAACAAAATTTCCTTTTTCCACTATGCTATTGGTAACAAATACTTGTTAATGTGCTTTGTAAGTAATTTAAAAGTTTCTGGCACAGGGTGATGTCCTGCTATACGTTCCAGCTTGCCATGCTCATTATAGTAGCGTGCCACTGGCTCTGTTTTTAGGTTGTATTCTTTTATCCTCGCAGTTATCACCTCTTGATTGTCATCACTCCTGCCCGATGTTATACCCCTGTTCACCAGTCTGGCTATCAGGTCTTCCTCTGGCACCTCTAGCGATAGCACTAGGTGTATCTGTGTGTTCTTAAACTCCAGCAATTTGTCTAGTGCCTCGGCCTGTGTACGTGTACGCGGAAAACCGTCAAACACAAACCCACGAGCATCGGGTTTTTCGTCTATTTTACTGCTTATCATCCCTATCACCACCTCATCTGGCACCAGCATGCCCTGGTCCATATATTTTTTAGCTTCTACGCCTAGTGTTGTTTGTCTGCTCACTTCATCGCGCAGCAGGTCGCCTGTAGCTATGTGCTGCAGTTGGTATGTTTTTACTATTTGTTCAGATTGTGTGCCTTTGCCACTGCCCGGAGGACCGAATAAGACTAAATTAAACATGTATTTAAAAATTGGTAAATGATGTTGCAAAAGTAACCATACTTGGCGAATACTGAGTAACTATTTCACACTCGCGCCAAAATACAACAGGCAGCAGCGGTTTTCTACCCACTGCTGCCTGCATCTCTTCCATAGTTTTTTTGTCTTATTCGCCAGCTTCTGTTTTGCGTGGGTTGCGCTCCAGCACTTCATCCACCATACCATATTCTTTGGCTTCGGCAGCTGTCATCCAGTAGTCGCGGTCACTGTCTTTTTCCACCTTCGACATTTTTTGTCCCGAGTGGTGAGCTATTATTTCATACAGCTCTTTTTTCAGCTTCCCTATCTCGCGTGCAGTTATTTCTATGTCGCTCGCCTGTCCTTCAGCACCACCCAGCGGCTGGTGTATCATCACACGGCTGTGTTTCAGTGCAGTACGTTTGCCCTTGCTGCCTGCACACATCAGCACTGCAGCCATCGATGCAGCTATACCTGTACATATCGTCGATACATCAGGGTTTATTATTTGCATCGTGTCATAGATACCTAGTCCGGCATATACACTACCACCTGGGCTGTTCAGATACATCTGTATGTCGCGCGCACGGTCAGTACTTTCCAAAAACAGCAACTGTGCCGTTACTATATTTGCCACATAGTCATTAATAGGCTCGCCCAAAAAAATGATCCTGTCCATCATAAGGCGCGAAAACACATCCATCGATGCCACGTTCATCGGACGCTCCTCTATAATGTATGGGGTCAACCCCTGCGGCACTCGCAATGACGACGTATAACTATCTACAGTAAGACTGCTGATACCGTGATGCTTAATAGCATACTTACGGAATTCGTTTTGATTCATTTGTCAGATTTTATTTGATAGTAGCAAAATTCAAACCAACCTAAAGATAATGCCATAACGGCACATATATGCACCCACACCTATCATTTTAGCGAACTATTGACATTTATACACCTCTATCCAGCTACCAGACATAAATTAGTGTCTATAAGTAGGAGGTGATGCCACAAAAAACATTGGCGAAGCCAGTTTTTGAGGCTGGGGTGGTTGGCTTTGGACAGTTGCAGCTACCACCATTATCACAGATTATTCTCCCCATTTTCCCCTCCTCTACCCAAATCACCCCCATTCCCCGATAAAAACCCAAAAAGATTAAAATAGAAGTTTATTTTTGCCAAATACATACTCCAATAAGATGAGAAACACTCCATTTACAGACAAACACATTGCCCTTGGTGCTAAGATGGCGCCGTTTGCAGGGTACAACATGCCTATCTCTTATACAGGCATCAACGAAGAGCACCACTGTGTGCGAAACAACGCAGGTGTGTTCGATGTCAGTCACATGGGCGAATTTATCCTCAAAGGAGAACATGCACTCGATCTCATCCAGAGAGTAACCTCTAACGATGCCTCTAAACTAACCGATGGCAAAGCAC
>JBIKKS010000432.1:0-2547 GCA_044360235.1 Flavipsychrobacter sp.
TTGACAATAGCAGCGTCAGCAGAATCTATTTTGCCTGTTGATAAATGTGTAATTTTTAATCTGTATACGAATTTCGGATCAATAACGTTTTTGAATTTGTAAGCATAATTCGGGCTATTAAAAAAGGTACCCGGTTGTTTTGGATACCCTTCTTGTGTCAGGTCTACCCTATCCAAATGTATTGAATCTACATAAGGATTCACACCACCTACCTTAGTTACACGATAGCGATCTATACGAACATTGATGTTAGAATAAAAGTTAGAATCAGCATTCTGCGCCATAGTAACAGCACTTTTTTCCTGATCTATAAATGCTTTCTGTATTCTTACATAATGGGCTGTATCACCCATATCCAAAAAACCATAAACAACAGAAATGTCTTTGTAGGGTGCGGCAACATCAAATTTCTCTGAACAAGCAGTAAATAAAAACGTTGATGCAGCTGCTAAGGATACTAATATTTTTTTCATTTATTGTAGTGCTAATAAGGCAAACAAAGATAACAGAAATGATGATAAAAGCACTGCATACTGCAACCGTATCTGAAAAAGATTAGTTAAAAAAAACCACCTTCAGCTTTCCTTAAAAGTCAAATACAGTCTACGAAACAATAGTCAAGAACTAATTGTATTATCTTCAATTATTGCTCCTGTGTTCTTATTACTTTTTATGCATCTGGTAATAGGAATAATATACCTTTGCTAACCTAATTTATGATACAAGCACAAATAATCAATAAGTCGCCTCATGCACTTCCTGCATACCAGACATCTGGCAGTGCCGGTATGGATCTCAGAGCTTGGTTGCCACAATCAGTATTGCTTAAACCACTCGAACGAAAGGTTATTCCTACCGGGCTTTACATGGCATTGCCGGCTGGCTACGAAGCACAGGTGCGCCCTCGAAGTGGTTTAGCAATTAAAAGGGGACTTACAGTAGTTAATGCCCCTGGCACAATAGATAGCGATTACCGGGGCGAAATAATGGTAGGTATTATAAATCTTTCTGCCGAAGATCAACTGATAGAAGATGGTGAAAGAATAGCACAATTAGTAATAGCTCAGTATACAACCATCAATTGGGAAATCACAGACAATCTTTCGGATACTGAACGAGGTGCTGGTGGTTTTGGTCATTCTGGCACAAAATAATAGAAGAATTTAGCTCACAACAACAAACAATTATAACCAACAACTAAAACAACTACCCAAAATGAACATAATTATCCCAATGGCTGGCATGGGCAAGCGCATGAGACCACACACACTCACTACCGCAAAACCTCTATTGCCAGTAGCAGGAAAACCTATTGTGCAACGTCTGGTAGAAGACATTATAGCCACCAGCAATGAGAAAGTTGAAGAAATTGCTTTTATTATCAGTCCTGCTTTCGGTAAGGAAGTAGAACAACATTTGGTGTCAGTAGCTGAGCAACTAGGCGCCAAAGGTAAAATCTGTTATCAAGAGCAACCACTAGGTACTGCTCATGCCATTCTTTGCGCAGGCGACACACTGGCTGGTAACGTGTTCATAGCATTTGCCGACACTTTGTTCAAAGCTACATTCAGTATAGACACTGAAAAAGAAGCTATTGTTTGGACACAAAAAGTAGAAGACCCTAGTGCTTTTGGTGTAGTAAAACTCAATGAACTTAACGAAATCGAAGCATTCATAGAAAAACCAAAAGATTTTGTTTCAGACCTCGCCATTATAGGTGTATACTATTTCAAAGATGGTATTAATCTTAAAAAAGAACTACAAAGACTAATAGATAACAACATAATGCTAAAAGGCGAGTACCAGCTCACTGATGCAATGGAGCATATGTTGCAAAACAATCTAAAATTCTATACTGGGCAGGTAGAAGAATGGCTAGACTGTGGCAATAAAGATGCTACAATCTATACCAATAGCCGCATACTGGATATTAAACAACACAGCGAGCAGCTCATTTCTTCAACTGCCGTTATTACTAACTCTGTTATCATTCCCCCTTGTTATATAGGCGAGGGTGTAAAAGTTACAAATTCTGTCATTGGCCCATTGGTATCGCTCGAAAAAAATGCGACTGTAATAGATTCTCGAATCACTAACAGTATCATTCAAGCTGATACTATTGTTAAAAATGCATGTATCAACAATTCTATGTTGGGCAAACACGTAACTTACATGAAAAAACCAGCTGAATTAAGCTTGGGTGACTTTTCTACCGAACTATGAGCAAACTCACGATAATAGCTGCATTTACAGTAGCAGTAACACTCTACAGTTTTACTGCTACTGCACAAAGTGTAGAAATAACTACCGCCGACACAGTAGAAACCGAACAAGGCAAGCGGGCAAAAACCGACGAATTGTTTTTTGATGCGCTCAAAGCTCGCAAGCAGGAAGACAACAAACATGCCTTGACAATTTTCAAGCAGTTTGTAGCTGTAAGACCAGAAGTAGCTGCTGCTCACTTTGAAATGTCAAGAATTTATGCCGAAGAAAAACAGATTGAACTGTCTTTAATAAGCATAAAAAAAGCAATGAATTTAGACCCTT
>JBIKKS010000434.1:0-2536 GCA_044360235.1 Flavipsychrobacter sp.
GCTGTTTGACCTGCTGAATGCATATGAAAATGCAGGCATTACGCTTACCGAGTCGCTGGCTATGTACCCATCTGCATCTGTATGTGGCTGGTACTTCAGTCACCCGGAAAGCCAGTACTTTGGTATTAATAAAATATCTGAAGATCAGCTACACAACTATGCTCACCGAAAGGGGATGAGTGTAGACGAAATAGGCCGTTGGTTGTCCCCTATACTGGAATAATGGCTGTGAGTATAAGGCTATGTTGTAGTGATATTATAAAATAAATAATGGAAGAACCAAGTACAGAACAAAATTTTCAGTCTCATTCAGCTTTGTCACAGAAGTCGCCTGCCTTGAGGGGTATGGCACATGTGGTTTCTTTTGTTTTTCATCCGGTATTTATGCCTGTGGTGATGGCGATGCTTATTTATCAGATTTCTCCTGCTGGTTTTGCGGGTATGTCTGCAAAGCAGCTGGGATTGGCGTTTATAAGTATAGCTGTGTCTACGGTATTGTTTCCATTGTTTAGTATACTGCTTATGAAGCCATTGGGTTTTATTAGCAGCTACAAGATGCCCAGTGCCCGCGAGCGCACTATACCGCTGATGGCTACCATGATTTTCTATTTTTGGATCAGCCATGTGTTCAATAACATGGCTGGTGCGGTGCCACAGGTACTGAAAGTGTTGCTTTTGGGTAACTTTTGGGGCATTATTGTTGTGTTTATTGTTAATATTTTCACAAGAGTGAGTATGCACACTTCTGCTGCTGGTGGTATGTTAGGCATTCTCTTCGTACTTTTGATAACTGGTTCTGCGAATATGATTTTACCTTTGTTCATTGCACTTGTGGTTTCTGGTTTGATAGGTACTTCCAGACTCATATTAGGTGCTCATCAACGGGGTGATGTGTGGCTTGGTTATATTATTGGTATTGTAGTGCAGATAGCTGCCTACATTTACGTAAACATTTAAAGATAGCCCCTGTTTATTTAACTGGTATGTTTGGTTTTGTGTTATTTTTATTTCTGATTGTTACTTAAATTTGTGCATGCTTACAGGTAAAGAACTTATTCTCGCAACAAAACCTTTTGCAAAGGAAATTCGCTGGAAAAGCTGGTATTACACCATTACTACTTTTCTGCTACTCATTGGCTCTATAGCCGGGACTATGTATTTTGATGCTCTTGGTCTTCGAGTCTTATGTAGTGTGGGTGCTGCACTGCTATTGTCAAGGACGTTTATCATTTTTCATGATTTCCAGCATCATACTATTTTACGTGGCTCGCATGTAGCTAATGCTTTGTTTACCATTTTTGGGATATATATGATTACTCCGCCCAACATCTGGAAACGCTCGCATGACCACCACCATAACAACAATGCCAAGCTGTTTAGTGCTAGCATTGGTTCGTTTCCTATCATGACCCGCCAGAAGTTTATGGAGGCCAGCAAAAAAGAGCGTTTTGAATATTTGGCGGTGCGCCATCCTATCAATTTGTTTTTTGCATATTTCACTACGTTTATGTATGGTATGTGTATACAGTCGTTTGTGAGTAATCCTCGCCGCCACTGGGACTCGATAGCTGTGATTATATTACATGTGTCTATTGCTGCTTTTTTGTTCATTCAGTTTGGTTGGTTGACGTGGTTTCTAACTTTCTTTTTACCTTTCTTTTTGTCACACATGCTGGGTGCTTATTTGTTTTATGCACAGCACAATTTTCCGGGTGCGACCTTTAAAAAGAATGCTGACTGGAATTATACTGATGCGGCGCTGGAATCATCTAGTTTTATGGATCTGAATCCGTTTATGCAGTGGGTTACTGCTAATATTGGTTTTCATCATATTCACCACCTTAATTCTAAAATTCCTTTTTACAGATTGCCTGAGGCTATGGCTGCTATACCAGAACTGCAGGTGGCAAAGGTGACAACTCTGAAACCATCTGATATTTTAGCTTGTTTGAAGTTGAAGGTGTGGGATGCAGACCAAAATCGTATGGTAGGTTTTGATGAAATGTCTGCTGCTTAGTTTCTTTTTATCTTATATTTTCTGTCCCTGTTTGCTTTTGCAAGCAGGGATTTTTTTTCTCGGTTGTTTCCTGTGTTTTGGGGTGTACCAACAACTGCACGAAAATAATTACTCTGTGGATTTTCCCTGCGCGAGGTTGTTGGTCAGAAAAAAAGACCAACAACGGCAAACTGGAATAACTAACATTGTTTCGTCAATCTGGAGATTGACTGCCGCCGTGACGTAGTCGGAGACATACGCCAAAATACATTTTATCTTATAATACGCTGAGCTAGGACGCAAAGAGGACAGAAACACTATCTTAATTTTGTATAAAGCACATAATGAAAAATAGAATCACCAATATATATCCCAGTATAGTCAAAAGAAATTCGCATATGGGCTTCCTCTAACCTTGTAATAGAATCAAAACCGTTAAAAATTGGGATAATATAAGATTCTATTTTAACGAAACCAGAAGTATCATACTCAATGCTCCAACTATCAGTAGAAGGTACACCGTACTTTAATAGCAATTCG
>JBIKKS010000435.1:0-2531 GCA_044360235.1 Flavipsychrobacter sp.
TGGTACTACACTGTAGAGTGTAACAATAATAAGTGCCGCACGGATTATTCCTCTTATTCTCATCTTCATTTGTTATTTTTGATTTTGCCTGATAGTATTTAAGGTGCTACCAAAATTAGGTAATAAATGGTAGTGTCTGAAAAGTGCCTTAAAAAATGAACTGTTAAAAACTAAACGTTGTTTTTTTTGAAATATTATATACGCAAAAAAGAATAATTCGGACTTTTTTTTCAAAAAGGCACTGAAAAGTTGAAAATTTAAAAAGATTGAGGTATCATTGTAACTGCTTTTAACAAAATACCTGCTTAAAGGCATAACTATTTTTTAGCGAAAATTATGAAAAGAAAAATCATAGGTATCGGCTTGCTTTGCATTGGAGCTGCTTCTTTATTTTCTTCATGCGCCTCTAACTCTCGTAAAAAAGGTAAGGGTGATGGTGAATCGAGGGTTACCGGTTGGGAGCTTAATAACAAACAATGGGGTGGTTATGAAGTGACCGAGCATTTGGGACAACCTACGCCAATAGGTATGACATTTGTACAAGGTGGACGCTTTACAATGGGGGCAGTAGATGACGAAATGCCCACACTAGAGAATAACAGCATGAGGCGCACAGTAACTGTATCATCTTTTTATATGGATGAAACAGAGGTTGAGAACCAAAGCTACCGCGAGTATACATACTGGATGAACCGTACATACTTTACAGATTACCCTGAAATGGTGATAGCAGCAATGCCTAACCAAGAAGTATGGAGATCTGCACTGGCATACAATGAGCCATACGTAAAAATGTACTTCAACTCTAATGCATACAATCACTATCCGGTGGTAGGTGTAAGTTGGTATCAGGCTGTTGACTTTTGTGACTGGCGTACAGATAGGTTCAATGAAGGTTTGCTTATAAAAAATCAGTACCTGAGACCTAACGTAAACCAATCTGGTGAAGACGTATTTACTACGAAATCTTACATGGTGGGTCAGTATGAGGGTACTAAAAACAGACTGAAAAAAGATTTGGAACCAAACGGGTCTGGATATCGTACGATCGATTATGGTGATGGTTTATTTCAACCAGATTTCCGTCTGCCTACAGAGGCTGAGTGGGAATATGCAGCACTGGGACTGATAGGTAACAATCCAAGTCCTGAGAACAAACGTCGTCGTGGTGAGGAAGTTTTTACAGATCGTAACTCATTGCCATGGGGTCCTAAAAATACTACCCGTTACGGATTGCACAATCAGTATCAGGGAGAATTTGAAGGTAACTTTATGCGTGGAAAGGGTGACTATATGGGTGTGGCTGGTGGCTTGAATGACAACGCTGACGGACCAACACGAGTGAATACTTACTTGCGTAATGCTTTTGGCCTTTACAACATGGCTGGTAACGTAAATGAGTGGGTAATGGATACTTACCGCCCATCATCGCACGAAGATGTAGATGACCACCGTCCATTCCGTGGTAATGAATACAAAAGATATCAGTTTCAGGAAGATTATACTATTGAAGAAAAAGATAGTATAGGTCACATACCAAGAGAGTTGATAAGCGATGCTAAAGTACGCAGCAATAACCGCTACGAAACAAGAACAGCTAATCTGCACAACTACAGAGATGGTGATACGCTTTCTGCTTCTACCTACGGTTATGGTACATCTTCTTTGGTTAACGACTCTACAAAGGTATATAAAGGTGGTTCTTGGGCTGATCGTGCATACTGGTTGTCACCAGGTACTCGCCGCTACATACAAGGTCATCTGTCTACCTCTACTATTGGTTTCCGTTGTGTAATGGACCGCTTGGGTAGCCCAACTGGAGACATGCAGCCAGGTGGTAACAACTTTGGTGCACAGAGATACTACAAAAGATAATAAGCTAAAAAATGATAGTTTCAAAAAAAGCCCCTTTCAAAACGAGAGGGGTTTTTTATTTTTACATAAAATACAATTGCGGTGCAAATAGAACAGCTATACGAGAAATATTGTGCGCATCCTGAGGTAATAACAGATACCCGAAAATTGAAGGTAGGAGGGATTTACTTTGCACTGAGGGGTGGGAACTTTGATGGGAACAAATTTGCAGCAGCGGCAATAGCTGGTGGTGCAGCTTATGCAGTGATAGATGATGCACAGTATGCAGCAGATGAGCGGTATATAGTAGTGGCAGATGTGCTGGAGACCTTGCAAGCACTGGCAAGGCACCATAGAAGGCAGTGTGCTGTGCCTGTAATAGCAATAACAGGATCGAACGGAAAAACTACCACTAAGGAGCTGGTAGCGTCAGTGTTGGCTGCCAAGTACACTACCTATGCTACTGAAGGTAATCTGAATAATCACATAGGTGTGCCATTGACGCTACTTAGGGTGAAAAAAGATGTGGAGATGGTGGTGGTGGAAATGGGGGCTAATCATCAGAAAGAAATTGCTGGATACTGTAAGATAGCAGAGCCCAATTATGGCCTGATTACAAATTGTGGGAAGGCACACATAGAGGGTTTTGGCGGTGAAGAAGGTGTACGGAAGGGAAA
>JBIKKS010000437.1:0-2527 GCA_044360235.1 Flavipsychrobacter sp.
CTATGTCTTTTAGAGCCTGGGTTTTATTGCCATTGCGGGCGTTTGCTTGAGCTCGTAGGTAGAAGGGGTCTGCCATTTCTGGTTTCAGCATACAAGCGCGGTCTAGGTCTTTTACTGCTTCGGCGGGTTTGTTCAGTCTCAGGTATATACGGGCTCTGTTCATATAGGGTATATAGGCATCAGGGTTTTGGTCAATGGCTTTTTGATACACTATGATTGCAGAGTCGGGCTTGCCTACTATGTCCAGAAAGTTGGCATAGTTGCTATAGCCTTCTGGGAAGTATGCCTTAAGCGATAGCGCCTTGCGAAAAGCTGGTGCTGCCGAGTCGTATTGTTGTTTCATACTATACACCACTCCCAAACCCAGATAAGCACTTTCCAGATTGTCTTTTATAGCCAGTGCTTTCAGGTAGGTTGTTTTGGCTTCGTCTATTCTACCAGTGCTTCGCTGGTACTCGCCTATGCACACTAGCGGACTGGTATAATCTGGTTTGCGCTGCACCGACTGCACAAAGTAGTAATAAGCGGAGTCGCCATATCGTTGCCTGTCTTCAAGGGTAGTAGCCCCTTCAAAACGGGTATAATAGTCTTGCCCCAAATAAAAATAAGCTATGGGCGATTCCGGATTTTTCTCAATTGCAGAGTTCCACAGGCTTATAGAGTCATACCAGTCTTTGTTGCGTGCTTGTGTCACAAAACCAAACACCAAACTTGCAGCTACGCATACACCCAGCACCACATTGGCAGAGGGTCGCTTGTTATCTACCAGTTGCCCTACTATACCACCTATTATCAAAAACAAACCCGCATAGGGTATATAGGTATACCTGTCTGACATAACAGCCCCACCCACCGGCATAAACTGCAGCAACAACAGCAGATTGATAACAAAAAAGCCTACACCCAGCAGCACCAGTCTATTGTGCCTGAAATACTTCCACAGCACAAACAGCATACCCATTACAACTACCGGATACAGATAATAAGCTGCAGGTAATGAATCATTTATCTTGGCAGGGTAAGGGTAGAAGTTGGTAAGCCCCACAGGTACTATCAGTTTCCACAGATAGGTACACAACCCATAACAGCCTATGGCTAAACGTTCCAGTGCATTAAAACTCACATCCAGCGTACCCAATGCACCTATATCTTTTTGTGCGTGGATAGATATCAACCCAAATGTTACAGAAAGAGCAAACAGAGGTAGCTTTTCTATCAGCAGTTGCAGGCTAATTTTGCGGTTTTCGTAGTAGTCTATCAGCAGCAGCACCACTGGCAGCGTCACCCCCACCGACTTACACATCAGCGACAGCGCAAACAACACAATAGCACTGGCATACCATATCATTTTTTTGCCGCCTTCATTGCGTATATACCAAATATGCGCAGTACATGCCAGCATATAAAACATACCATACAGCAGATCTTTCCTTCCTGCTATCCACGTCACAGACTCCACACGCATAGGGTGCAGCGCAAACAACAAACCTGCTACCAATGCCGCTACTGTACTACGAGTGAGCACCCTTACAAATCCAAACACAGTAGCAGTGCACAGTATATGAAACAGCAAACTGTGTACATGATACATATGCGGTTCCAGTCCGTACTTGCCATATTCATACCAGTAGGTCACTATCGTCAGCGGATGGTAGTTACCCATTACTGTGCTCGATAGTTCAAACAACCTTTTCAGCCCCTCGGTGCTACTGTCTTTTATCAGCGGATTGGTGATTACATACCCCAAATCATCCCAATTGGTCATTTGGTTGTTTAGCGAGCCTGCATAAAATATATAGGTCACCACAGCTATCCCGGCCAGCATCAGCAGATGGGCATACTTTTTCACAGCACTATTTTCGTTTTTAGTAGTGCTATTAGTCTGCTGTTTTTGCTGTTGCGGATTTGAAGCCACAGCAGGTTTAGGTTTGGGTGGAGTGTTTTGTTTCTTTGCCATGCCTCAGGTAAGTATGTAAATGCGAAACTAATGTGTAAAGCTGAAATTGAGTAATTTATATGATTGCCATTCAGGTACAGCCCTTACCACTACTAAAAATCAACTCTATAATAGAATATTGGCAGAAAACCCAGTTGATACTGTGTGTAGAAAGGGTAGACTACACCCTGTGCTGCTAGATCTGCGCTGTAGGTCAATGCCAGTATATTTTTGGTGTTGGTTACATTTACCAGATCTAGTGCTATTTCGTGGGTCAGTCGTTTTGAGTTCAGCCTAATGCCCAACTTCAGGTCAGTTCTAAAGTATGATTCAAAGCGCAGTGTATTGCGCTCATTGTCTATCACCACCATATCGCCCAGCGCATTAGATGCCATAGTATCTACTGGCGAGTATAGTTTACCACCTATTACGGTAGCCTTTATGCCGCTGGTAAAGGTGCTATATTTACCTATCTTCTTTTCATAACCCACCAGCACATTGGCAGCATATTGTGTGTTATAGTCTGTGTTCCGATACACACCATCATTGCCCGCCGCCTTAGAGTCGAAAGCCGATGCAGTAAATAGTACG
>JBIKKS010000436.1:0-2527 GCA_044360235.1 Flavipsychrobacter sp.
GCTATTCCTGCCAACAGTTTTCTTTTTAGTTGCATATTGCTTCTTTTATTTTCTTTTAGAGTTGCAAAAGTACAACAATCTGCTAGAGAAACAGATACAATAGCTGCAATATCGGCGTGAAAATACGGGGGATATTGGGTAGATGTACATAATATGTACTAGAAAACTGGGCACTTGTGCATTTATAATAAAGGTTGACATTACTTTGCCAACGGTTGTAAGTTTACTATTTTGGGGCACATACAAGTATGGATTCTTTAACGCACATAGTACTAGGGGCTAGCATAGGTGAAGTACTGGCTGGCAAACGGATAGGCAAAAAAGCACTGGTAATAGGTGCTATTGCCAATAGTTTTCCAGACATAGACTTTTTGGCTTCTTTCTGGCTGCCACTCACCAGAGATTTATTGGCACACAGAGGCTTTACCCATTCTTTTTTATTCGTGTTTTTGTCAGCACCCTTACTGGGCTACCTCTGTTTTAGGCTTTTTCGAAAAAACGATATGTCCTGGCAACGTTGGTCAGCTTTCTGGCTCTTGCAGTTATTCGTGCATATATTCATTGATGCCTTCAATACTTATGGCACTGCTTGGTTTGAGCCATTTAGCCATTATCGTGTGAGCTTCAATAGTATGTTTGTTGCAGATCCTTTGTTTTCTATTTGGCCAGCTATTGCGGCTATTGCACTGGCTGTTATTAGTGTTGCCAGCAAGAGACGACTGACTATAGCTACTACTGCTATAGTACTTAGTTCTGTATACCTGGCAGTAGGGATTTTCAATAAAACCAGTATAGACAGCATCGCTAAAAAACAGTTACACAACAAGGGCGTCAGCACCGAGCAATACTTCAGTACCCCTACCCCACTCAATAATCTACTGTGGTATATTGTAGCCAAAACCGATTCTGGCTTTCAGATAGGTTACCGCTCAGTGCTAGACAGTGGCAAAAACATCAATTTTCGATATACACCACAGAACGCCCATTTGCTGCAACAATCTGCATACCAAAACGATGTAAAACGGCTCATACGATTCTCACAGGGTTTTTATACTGCATCCATGTGGCACGATACGTTGGTGTTTAATAATCTACGCTTTGGGGAGATTAATGGCTGGGCAGATACTATGCCACAGTGTGTATTTTATTATTTCACAGACATCCCCGATGGCAATGATCTGGTGGTGCAGCGAGGCAGGTTTGCAAAGTGGAATGCTGCAACATTAAGTACGTTTTTAGCTCGTATTTTCGGTCACTGATTTCGTTTCTTATGCTGCGCGTAGTAAAATGTAAACAGAAAAAACAAAGTATGAATGATCCGGTATGACAAGTAGTAAAGTAGTTTTTTCAGCACATTGCCATAGAAACCATACCCTGATTTTGATATTAGTTTACAGTCTTTAGCTATAATATCTTCTACAGTACGTTTTAGTTTATTTACTAAAACTTTGTCTTTTACATCCAGATTGAGCTCTATGCTGGCAAATGCACTTATATCATTGAGGTTGTAAGAACCCACTGTTGCCCACTCGCCGTCGCATATACCCAGTTTGCCATGAAGTACATTTGGTAGATATTCGTACACCTCTATGCCACTCCTAAAAAGCCTGTTGTATAAATATCGCTCAGCATACTTTGAAAGTGGCACATCTGCATTGCCGGTGAGTACAAGTTTTATTTTCACACCGCGCCTTGCAGCTTCTTCCATGTTGCGTAGCAGCCGGTGTGGTGGCCAAAAATAACTGGTCATTATCGTCACATTGTACTGCGCAGTAGCAAAGAGCTCTAAGTAGGTTTTAGTTATATCAGTCTTTCTAAACACCCAGTCGTTTCTGCGCATGCGTACAAGTATACTGCCTGCTTTGTTGTTGTAGTTTCCTATATGTGGTATACATTTTGCTGCAAATACCGTTTTATTCCACATCTGTTCGCACAGATTATTGATATTTTCTGCTACTGGTCCTTGAGCCACAATAGCCCAGTCTAGCCAGGCAGGTGCGTCAGGCATATCATTGTACCGGTTGCTAATGTTGACCCCTGCTATCATTACTATAGTGGCATCGGCTACTATGATTTTATGATGCATTCTGCGCCCCAAATAGTAATACTTACTATGCAGCAATGGCATAAAGTACCTGAAATTAACCCCGCCATCTTGCAGTTTTTTTACAAATGTATCCGATAGTTTTTGTGAGGCATATCCATCTACCATCACATACACATGCACTCCTCTACTGGCGGCAGCTATAAGAGCAAGGGCTACCTCTTGTCCGGTTTCGTCATCGTCAAAAATATAGGTTTGAAGGTGAAGGGTTTGCTGCGCAATACTTGCAATATGTTGTATCTGGCTGAAATATTCCTTACCTCCACGCAACACCCTCACATCACTATGTAGCGTATATGTATCGGCGGGTGTATTCTTTTTTTGTTTTGCCATGAGAGCAGGTGTGCGCATGAAAAATACAGCTTTTTAGCCACACCCTTTATCTATTGACTTACCATTATGTACTACACATAGCTATTACTA
>JBIKKS010000035.1:0-9498 GCA_044360235.1 Flavipsychrobacter sp.
CATATTTGACAGCAAATGTGCCACCAAAACCACAGCAGGTTTCGCACTCGGCCATTTCTACCATCTCTAGCCCTGCTACCTTAGCTAGTAGCTTTCGCGGGGCATCTTTTATGCCACACTCGCGCAGCGCACCACAAGCGTCGTGGTAGGTAGCTCTGCCATTGAGCGTTGCACCTATATTATCTGTTTTTAGGATTTTGGTGATGAATTCGGTAAACTCAAAAGCATTAGATTGTACCTGATTACTGAGGTTGTGTTCGCTACTGTTTTCGAAAAGATTGCCATAACAGTTTCTAATGAAACCAGTGCAAGAGCCGCTGGGGCTAACTATGTAGGTATTTTCTTTGAAGTCATGCAAGAATTTGACGCCTACTGACTTTGCCTCTTCTTGGTATCCTGCATTGTATGCGGGCTGTCCGCAGCAGGTTTGTTTGGCGTTGTAAGTAACCTCGCAACCCAGTTTTTCCAGCACTTTTACCATGTTCATGCCAGTGTGTGGGTAAAGCTGGTCTACAAAACAAGGTATAAATAATTGTACACGCATCAGCGGAGAAAAGTATTTAGATTAAGTGAATTGTTATGTAAACGCAGTGGAGGGGTAGTAGAGGGATAATGACGGCTGCTAAGGTACAAAAGATGTAAATACTATAGCCTGCTATGTTGTAGATTTGCATTTGTAAACAAAGTAAATGCAATAGCATTGCCGAACAAAGTAAGAGAAACTTCAAAATTGTGCTATTTTTATGTTGTTTCTATGTTGCTTTTCTTACCTTTGCAATCCATTTCAAAACTATGGATACCTCAGTAAAAATTTTTTCCGGTACAGGTTCTACTTATCTCGCAGAGCAAATAGCACAGAGTTTCGGAAAATCGCTCGGAACACTCACCATTCAGAAGTTTAGTGATGGGGAGTTTCAGCCGGTTTTTCAGGAGTCCATTAGGGGCGACTATGTTTTTCTGGTACAATCTACGTTTGCTCCTTCCGATAATCTAATGGAATTGCTGATGATGATTGATGCGGCTCGCAGAGCATCGGCAGGTTACATCACAGCAGTTATTCCTTATTTTGGTTTTGCACGTCAGGATAGAAAAGATAAACCACGTGTGTCAATAGCATCCAAACTTGTTGCCAATCTGCTTACCGAAGCTGGTGCAGACAGAGTAATGACTATGGATTTGCATGCTCCTCAGATTCAAGGATTCTTCGACATTCCGGTAGATCATCTGGATTCTTCGGCTATTTTTATACCATACATTGAGAAGTTGGGGATAGAAAACCTGATTTTCGCTTCTCCGGATGTAGGTAGTACGAATCGTGTACGTGAAGTAGCGAAATACTTTGAAGCTGATATGGTAATATGCGACAAACAACGCAAACGTGCCAATGAAATAGCCGCTATGACTGTGATAGGCGATGTGTCGGGCAGAAATGTGGTGCTTATAGATGATATATGCGACACTGCAGGTACATTATCTAAGTCGGCAAGTATACTAAAAGAGCGAGGTGCGCTGAGTGTGCGTGCATTTTGTACACACCCTGTGCTCAGTGGCAATGCTTATGAGAATATAGCCAATTCTGAACTAGTGGAAATGGTGGTGTGTGATACTATACCACTAAAGAGACACATTGATAAAATAAAAGTATTGCCAACTGGTGATTTGTTTGCGGTAGCCATTCGTAATACTTTCGAAAATAAATCAATCAGCTCTCTGTTTATACACAGCAGAAAAAAATAAGAAATTTTAATAGTGTCCGTAAGGATTCAATAAGATATAGTAACGACTGTTTAAACAAAAAAATCTGCCCCCCGAATAAAGATGGGGATCCTTTTTTAAAAATCAAATTTCAACGACCGTATGTTGGGCAGATATACGCACGGCGCTGAAAGAGAACAAAACACTACAAATGAAGAGTGTAAAAATTGAAGGAACAAAAAGAAGCGAACTAGGCAAAAAAGCAACGCGCCACATTCGTTCTGAGCAACAAGTACCAGCCGTAATATATGGTGGTAAAGAAACAATCCATTTCAGTGCACCTGTTATGGCATTCCGTACACTAGTGTACACTCCTGAGTTTCAGATAGCTGAAATAGTACTTGATGGTACTACTTACCGCACTATCATGAAAGACATTCAGTTTGACGTAGTAACTGACGAGCTGAACCACATTGACTTTTTGGAGCTTGTAGACGATCGTAAGGTAATAGCTAACCTGCCGCTTAACTACACTGGTCAGCCAAAAGGTGTTAAAGATGGTGGTCGTTTGGAGCTAAAAATTAAATCTCTGAAGATTCGTACACTGCCTAAATATTTGAGAGAAAGTATTGAGGTAAATATTGAAAACCTGCAACTGCATGGCAACATACGTGTACAAGATGTAGTAGCAGAAAACATGGAAATCCTTAACTCTCCACGTATTCCTATAGCATCTGTAGTAACTACGCGTGCTCTGCGTCAGGCAGCTGAAACAGAAGCAGCAGCTACAAAAGGTAAAAAATAATCATCAATACGATATTGATACAATGCAATGCGCTCCACGAAAGTGGGGCGCATTTTTTATGTATAGGTTCGAAAGAAGCAAATTAGTATATTTTATGGTCTTTCTATTTTGTAGGAATATTCACACAAAAAAACATACTGTTTTGCAGGGAAGGTGTAATTTTAGCTACAATAATTCACTTTAATTATACTCTTATGTTTTTGCATTTAGGTATTGATAACGGACCTGATAAAGATATAACCCACAAAAAACTAGCATTGATAGATGAGCAATCGTCGCCACTACAACGTATAATGTGGGTATACGATATAAAAGATCCTGAAAAGCGAACATTTGAGAACAATATCTGCACATTTCATATAGGTAATGGATACTTTTTGAGTGTAGCGCACAATCTGAGGATTCAATCTGGTTTTTTTAGGTCTATTGACGCTGAATTATATCGTGCTGAGATATATCCAAAACTAGATGGGTCGCAAAACAGATTGATGGAGCAATATTATTACACAGATGAATATGCCAGGAAAAAGTATCTGACAAACTCAGATCCGATGGTGTTGAATAATATAGCCTCTATATTGAAGCAAAAAAGATTTGATACTAGATGGGTAAGCCTATCGGAGAAAAAAATCTGTAACCCATATCTAATTTTCCAGTTTAGGAACGATAGATTTTATAATGACCTGCAAGTAACGGACATGTTTCATCCTAGTCAGCGCTTATTTGACGCTGATGCTCAGAAACATACTTTCCTATTGCCGGTGGAGCTCGTGGAGGCTTTTTATGGAGAGGATATTGCACTCTATAGAATAATAGATACGCCCATGGATATCATAGACAAGATACCAACAGTAGATGTTGACTATAGCTTTATAGAAGAAGATGCAGTGAAAATGTATTGTTTGCAAAGTTCGCCAAGCGGCCCAACAGGCAGACTACTGAATGAGGCATATATGGAGGGCATGCTTGATCATTTTGGAATATTCCAAGACGATATAGGGGGTAACTACTTGTTTGAAGGATATAGATATCTGATTAAAGGCTATTTTAGGTTTGGGTCGTCAGGTGCTCCGTATCTGATATATAATGCTGACACAGGTAAATATGTAGCTAATGCAGTGCAAAGCGAAGCGAGTGGCATACAATTATCTATAAAAAATGACAGAGAGGGCAACTTTCAGTATATCAATGCGATAGCATCGCCATTGTACATAATAAAAGAGCGATTGCAAAAACACTTGTTGGCTATGTAAATGGATAAACTTTCTGGGTAAAGATAGTTAGCTCCTATTAGTAGGTAAGAATCACCTTCGGAGTGACAAAGTGGTTACTTTCATTGCCAGCCTGGTCTACAACATATACCTCAAAGTAGGTGGTATCGCCGGTGGCCATGTGCAGGCTATCTGTACGTGGTAATAAAATATAGGGAGTAAAATAGAAGTAACAAGTGCCAATAAACCCTTTTTCAGGGTCTTTTATGCTGCCATCAATCTCGGGGAAAAAGTAGCCAGCATAGCCTGTATCAAATCTGAAATCCTTGATGTATATATCAAAATTGTTTCCAATTTTTGGATTACCAAGATCTGCGTTTCCGTCCTCTATAGTAAACTGCATTTCGCAGGTATCTTGATTAATGGTGATATAGGGCGGTCCGAAGGATATTAGTCCAATCTTAGGTATATTTGACAAGTTATTTGTTTGGCAGGAGCTTAAGACAAAAACCACCAATAAAAGCAATAATACACCACGAATATTCATACAATCAAAGTTAAATAAAGTGCCTCATAACGCAGCGTTAATAAATACTGACTCTATACTAAACGCTACGACTACCAATTTTGGTATGTTAGCACTTTCAATTTTCAGGTATCAGTATACTCATAATGCTTTGTATCGGCAATACTGCGATGCTATGCACGTGGATGCAGATAAAGTAGATGATGTAAAGAAGATACCTTTCTTACCTATTTCGTTTTTCAAGTCGCATACTGTGCTTTGTGCTCCATATACTACTACAGATACAACCTTGATTTTTGAAAGCAGTGGTACTACTGGCGAAAACAATTCGAAGCACTACGTGGCAGACGAAGCAGTGTACCAAAAGTCATTGTTGCTGGGGTTCATAAATGTATATGGTGCACCATCGCAATACGCTATTCTTGCATTACTGCCATCTTACCTTGAGCGAAAAAATGCATCGCTAGTATATATGGCAAATGAATTGATGAATGCCAGTGGCAACAAAAATAATGGGTTTTATATCAATGAATGGGAGCTGCTGAGTAGCAGATTGATTAGTCTGCGGGCTAGTGGTATAAAAACGTTGCTGATAGGTGTGACCTTTGCATTGCTCGATTTTGCGGAGGCTTATCCTATGGCAATGACTAATACTATAGTGATGGAAACTGGAGGTATGAAGGGCAGGAAAAAAGAAATGACCAGACAGGAAGTGCATAACTTACTGAAAAAGCAATGGGAGTTAGATGCTGTTCACTCTGAGTATGGGATGACTGAGCTACTATCGCAGGCATATGCTGTGAAAGATGGGATATACACTCCATCGGCTACAATGAAAGTAATGGTAAGAGAAATGAATGATCCGCTTGATGTAGCAGAGTCGGGCAATGGATTGCTCAATGTTATAGACCTCGCTAATATTCATTCTTGTTCGTTTATAGCAACCGATGACATAGCTACCGTATATAGCGATGGTACTTTTGAGGTACTAGGTAGGGCAGATCATACAGCTTTGCGAGGATGTAGTCTTATGGCTGTTTAATTTCTCAGTACTAACTATTTACTAATGATTTCACAGCATCTTTACGGGTTAGTTGTTGTCTCTTATACTATTGTATTACTTTTGCACCATGGATTTTGATTTGCCGGTTACAGGCGACAAGGTTAAGCCGCAGCAGGTTACAGCATTGCATTTATTTAGCGGGTTGGCATTTGTAGGCACTGGTGCTATAATATGTATCTATAATTACGAAATACCTGAGTGGGGCGCAGCTATATTAGTAGCTGGTATTTTGCTTATATGGCTTACAATTTTCAGAAATAAATGGATAACACTTAAGCATATAAATCGATATGCGCGTCTGGCAGCGTTACTTATCTCTGTTGCTATTGCTGTGCTGTCCTTTTATGAGCAATGGAAGTTTCCATCTGGCATATTCAGTGTGTTGTCGGCAGCAATAATTTTTTCGTTGTATTGGGAACGCGATGCCGGTCAGCAGTTGTATGTGCACATTGATGAACAAGGTGTGAGAATGCCTATAACATCACGTAGGCGATTTATAGCATGGCACGAAATAGAGCAGATAATGCTAAAATATGGAGTATTGTCGGTAGACTGTCTTGATAATAAATTAGTGCAGGTAGATGTATCTGGTAATACAATAGTAGAAAGTGATTTCAATGTTTTTTGCCAGCAACAAGTGGAAAAAAACAAAGAAAAAAGAATAAAAAACGATTGGTAAAACTTTCATTGCTTCTGTTTTGACTTCAAAAGTGTCTTTTATACTGTACTATAAACCTTTCAACTAAGTCTATAATATCTCTATCTCAATTTTCTAGAGTTAGGCTATCTAATTTATAAAATAGTATTACTTTAGCGCCTGTAAATCCGGTTAATAATCGTGTATAAATACACAGGGTTTTTTGCAAGAATACATTAATATAGTTTATACAAAAAAAACATGCACATCAGGATTGTATTGCCGGCTTACAATGAAGCAGAGTCATTGCCACCTTTGCTCAAAAGAATTAACGATGCTTACAATCTGTATAAGTGGGATGCTAGTGTGCTGGTAGTAAACGATGGTAGCAAGGACGATACGTTAAACATAGCTAGAAATTTTCAGTCAGACATACCTATTGAAGCATTAGATATACAACCCAATAAGGGACTTGCCAATGCCATAGACACAGGTATGCGTCATGCCATAAAGGGATTGAAAGACACAGATATTGTTGTTACTTTAGATGCAGATGATAGCCAAACGCCGTTTTTGATACAGCGCATGGCGCAACAGATTGCTGAAGGTAGTGACCTGGTTATAGCATCTCGTTATCAGCCAGGTGCAAGGATTAAAGGGCTTAAAAAATCCAGGAAATTTTTCAGTTGGGCTGCAGGACTATTGTTTCGTGTGTTTGTGGGCTTTGAGGGTATAAAAGACTATACATGTGGTTTCAGGGCATATAGGGTAGATATGCTGCGCAAAACCATTAATTTCTATGGCGATAAGTTCATTACTCAAAAGGGGTTCGGTTGTATGGTAGAGGTGCTATTAAAAGTAGCAGGACAAAGTGCGACTATGAACGAGGTGCCCATGATACTGAGGTATGACCTGAAACAAGGTGAATCGAAGATGAATGTGCAGAAAACAATGAAGCAAACACTGAAATTACTGTTAGATTATAAAACAGGCAGGCTCAACCCATAGTGCTTTATACAAGGCAAAATTATGCTAAACAGCAACACCCAAAAAAAAATCAATCTTTTTATACTGTTTGCATGCATGTTGCTTGTTTTGTTACTACCATTCAAAAAAGAGGTTTGGTATGACGAAACAATATCAATGATGTGCAGCAAGGGTGTAAATTCAAATGCTCCTATTGCTATACCAGACTCTGTTGTATACAGTTCTTCACAGTTGCATCAGTTAAACACATTGCCTAATGTGTTTACTGCTACTGTTGTAGATAACTCCAACAGTTTTTTGTATAACGTTTGTTTGCACTGGTTTACACTCGCATTTGGAAATTCCTTGAATACCTATGTACTTCTATCTCTGATATTTGGTGTACTTACGCTTTTGGTTGTTTATTATTTGTCTGTTTCGTTATTAGGCAACAATCTTTTTGTGTCACTAGTAACTGTGTTGCTATATACGGATGTTGACTTTATGGGTATGAGCCATGAGATAAGGGCATACATCATGGGAATGATGTTATCGGCATTAGCAGGTATTAGTTTTTTTAGGTACGTAAATGGTGGTTCGAGACCTATCAATTTGTTTTTAACTGCATTATTGTCAGTAGCAGTAATACTTACACACTTTTTAAGTGTGTATATAGTGCTTGTTTTTGTTGTTTCATTGTTGGTGATTTACAAAAAAGATTTCTTTACCGTTCGCAATATGTTGGCATTAGTGTTGCCTATATTGCTTATAGCTATTTTCTTTTATTTCTCTATTTCTGGTATTCAGGTGATGAATACTCAGAACTCTAAGATTAAAGCGAAATCTATAGCTGAAGGATTTAGCTACCTAAAAGTATTGATGGGTACACTTAAGTTCTTATCATTAAATTTCAAACTTACTTTTCCAGCGTTTATTAATAAGTATGCAGTTATAATAGTGTCGGCGCTATCTGTAGTATTGCTTTATGTAGCTGCTGTAAGACATGCCACTAGTAATGTTGTGAGAAGAAATCTGCATTTGCTATTCTTGTTAGGTAGTAGTAGCAGTTTGTTTTTAGCTATGTTGTGTATCAAGTCTGGTCATTATACTGCCTTGTATTACAGGTATCACTCTTTTGCTATACCCTTTAGCATCTTATTTGTAGCTTATGCGCTGTGGGTGCTATGGAATAGGTATAAGTTGTATCATTTCAGACTTGTGGGTGTCATAGCTGTTTTTTTGCTGCCGAGCTTAGGGTATTATATCATATCTGTAAAGACACACAAGGCTCGATTGTCGTACAACCACATAAGCGTAGCGGCTGAAATAGTGAAAAATAACGTAACAGAAATAGAAGTGCCGCTATGGGAAGATGCGTACCTGATACACAGTGTTCTACCAGCCAATTACAAAGTAGATTATGTACAGAACAAACTAAGTGCTTATTTTACACTCCAGTCAGCAAATGGATTAGTTAAAATACAAAAACTGGCTAAGAACAATTAATATACAGCATGAAAAAAGTCATAGTATTTTTAGGAACCAGACCAGAAGCCATAAAGTTAGCACCTGTAATAGAGGCGCTTACTAACAATGCTCATTTCAATACTTTGGTTTGCTCTACGGGTCAGCATAAAGAAATGCTGAAGCAGGTTATTGATTTCTTTAATATACCTATTCATTTCACACTAGATGTGATGGAGCCTAATCAGAAACTTGCTGAACTTACTGCTAAAATACTGGTGAAAGTAAATACACTGTTGCTGGAAGAACAACCAGATTACATAATAGTGCAGGGAGATACAACAACCTCTTTTGCGGCTGCATTAGCTGCTTTTTACAATAAAATAAAGGTGCTGCATGTAGAGGCTGGATTGAGGACTCACAACAGATTTTCTCCATTTCCGGAAGAGATAAATCGTGTATTCACTACTCAAATAACAGATTTTCACTACCCGCCCACAGAACTGTCTCAGCAAAACCTGTTAAATGAGGGTGTGCCTGCCAACAAAGTACTTATTACTGGTAACACGGTAATAGATGCACTGTTTATGGGGCTCAAAAAAATAGAAAATACTGTTCCTGCTGGTATCATAGAAAATTCATTGCAGGACCTGAAAGATTATATATTGGTAACAATGCATCGCAGAGAAAATCATGGCGATGGTATACGCAATATTTGCAATGCAATAAACAGAATTACAAATGATACAGGTGTGCCTGTAATTTTTCCGGTACATCTCAATCCTAATGTGAAAGATGATGTGCATGAAATATTGGGCAACAATCCGTTAGTGCATCTTACTTCACCTTTTGCTTATCCTGAGTTTTTATGGTTATTGCACAATTCGCGTATTATACTTACCGATAGTGGGGGAGTGCAGGAAGAGGCGCCATCGCTAGGTAAACCAGTACTGCTGTTGAGAGATACTACTGAGCGACCAGAAGCTATGCATGCGGGAACAGTGATAAAAACCGGAAGTGACACCGAACTTATATACAAAGAGGCAGTAAAATTGCTTACAGACAAAGAAGCCTACGATGCTATGTCTGGTATATCCAATCCCTATGGTGATGGACATGCATCGCAGAGAA
>JBIKKS010000439.1:0-2526 GCA_044360235.1 Flavipsychrobacter sp.
TAGCTTTAGTTATCTGCTGTGTAGATGATACTGACTTTATTCGGTTACGTACCTCTTTAAGTTGACCTGACATATAATGAAAATATGATAATAAAACGGAAAATCGATGCAAAATTACCAAATAAAAAGCAAGAACAAAGTTTTTTTCTGCCTCTATTCATAATGTGGAAAACTAAGTGTTTATCCACCATCATCATCTATTGAATTAATGCATTCTGAAACCCAAAAACAAAAAAACACCTATTTTCTTACTACAAAATGAATCACTTGATGGCTAGTACCATACGTAATGCTTAGCGAATACATACCATTTGCCTGATGTTGAGGCAACTGTATGGGTACATTTACGACACCATCTGCCGCAATAGCACTTATATTTTCCACTACCTTCCCTAACATATCTGTAACCTGTATATCCACTTTGGTATTACCAGCAGAGTTTAGGCTTCCTTTTAAGATGAAGTTCCCAGTATTAGGATTGGGCAACAGCATAAATCTGCCGTTCAACGCTGCTATGTTTTGAATGCCCACATTGTTTACATACATCACCTCCCACTTACTACCCACAATGCCGCTGCATAAACCCGATGAAACCACCCGACAAGTAACCGTATCAAGATTGGCAAAACCAGCATGTACAAAAGTAGCATTGGTAGCACCTGCCACCGCAACACTGTTGATAAACCATTGATAAGTAGGAGTGCTACCTGCATTAGCCACTGTGGCGGTAAAGGTTACTTCATCGCCTGTATTGATAGCAAATGCTGGTGCTGCATTGATAGTAACAGTAGGAACAATGTATGGTTGTACCGTCATAGCTATGGGCATACTAAAAGCAGTATCTATGAGCCTGCAACGCTCACCTGATAGCATTACACAAGACACCACATCACCATCGGCGGGCAGGTATGCGTATGTGACTCCAGTACCAGCAAAGCCACCATTGACCAACCAACGATAAATTGGCGATGCACCACCACCTGACGCAGTAGCGGTAAAGCTTGCTGTAGTAAACTGACATAGAGTATCATTAGGCGAGGTGGCAACGGTAACAGTGGGTATGACAGTAGGCAACACTACAGGCAGTACAGTGTCATAAGCAATAGCTGGCACTGCACAACTAGCACTACTAGTGAGCCTGCATGTGACAACATCGCCAGCCAGTGGAGCATATGTATAGGTGGCACCGCTACCCACTAATACCCCATTTACCTGCCACTGATAAGTTGGTGAGCTGCCACCCAAATACGTTGCAACTGTGTATAACACCGTGCTACCTGCACATACGGTATCGCCCGATGCTGCACTTATGGCAATTGTAGCTGGTCCTATACTTACAGGATTGACGACCGCAATACCAGGCATGGTGCGTTCGCAACCTGTAGATAAATTAGTAGCCCTTACAGTATAGGTGCCTGCACTGGTGTGTACACCAAAATTGAGAGCTGCCCCAGTACCAGCAAGATAAGCAACTGGCGTTACACCATTGTACAACTGATACCCAAACCCTGTGGCAGAACCCACTAATGAAACCGGCACTCCTGCGCTACCTATGCAGAAAGTGCCACCACCTGTGAGTAAATACGACACCGGCAACTGATTGACCGTAACAGGATGTGTAACCAAACAGCCTGATGGCATACTGTAAGAAATAACGGAAATTCCTGGTGCATTGCCCCGCACCTCGCCTGATGCCGTAACTGTGGCAACAGCTACAGCACTACTACTCCATGTGCCACCAGATACAGAATTGGCCAAAAATATTGTATCTCCAGAACATACTGTATTGCTACCCGTAATAGCTGACGACGGATATACTGTGAGTATTGTAGACGCAGAACAACCCGTAGGAATAGTGTAAGAAATAACCACTGTACCTGCCAACAATGACACAGCAGCACCAGTAGATGCACTGATAGTAGCTATTACCACATCGTCACTAGTCCACCAGCCGCCCGGAGTAGCACTAGAGTAGATGCAGGTAACGGATTGACCGTGATAACAGTAGTGCGCGCACAACCAGTGGGCAATGTATAAGTAACTACTGTAGTGCCCAAAGACATACCTGTGAGTATGCCACTGCCACCACCTATAATGGCAACAGCAGTAGATGCGGTACTCCATACACCACCAGGAAAAGCGTTAGTCATTACAGTAGCAGCACCTAAACAAACAGTACCTGAACCAGATATTAAGGATGGCAATGGATGCACAGTAACGGTAGTGGCTGAAAAACACCCTGTAGGCAATACATAACTGATAACTGCTACTCCAGCGCCCACACCCGATACCACACCTGTAGCAGCATCTACTGTAGCCACTGCCGGGGTAGATGAAACCCATGTACCACCTGAAGTAGCACAAGTCAGCGTAGTATTATTACCTACACATAAGGCAGTGCTACCAGTTACAGCAGCAGGTGGTGTATTCACAAATACAATAGCATTAGTAAAACAACCGGTAGGCAATGTATAAGTGATGACAGACAAACCACTAGCCACACCAGTAACAACTCCCGTGGTAGCA
>JBIKKS010000438.1:0-2526 GCA_044360235.1 Flavipsychrobacter sp.
GGCCTGTCGAAATACATTCAATTTGAAAACCGAAGACCGCAGGGTACAGAGCATTTTTATGGATTACTAAATGCTGTAAAAAACAATCTGGTCACAAAATTCAATTATTACAAGTTTTGGAATCAACCGTTATCTATTCGTACCGTAGAGCCATTTATGCTAAAAGAAGCCCGAAACAGATGGTATATTGTAGCTAAAGACTGTGGAGATAATCATATCAAAACTTTTGGGCTTGACAGAATAACGGAAATAGAAATCACACAAAAGAAATTCCTACGTCCAGCCGACCTGAATGTTGACAATTTATTCCGCTATAGCATGGGAATAATAAACTCAGATAGCGAACAACCGCAAAAGATTGTCCTGTCATTCAGCAAATTTCATGGGCAGTATATACTGTCATATCCGTTTCATCAGTCGCAAAAGATAACCGAAACAGCCAATGAAATAATTGTAGACCTATTTATCAAAATCACTCACGATTTTATAATGGAATTACTTTCTTACGGAGAGAATATAATAGTATTAGAACCACGTCGGCTAATTGATGAAATGATATCAATACATGAGAGTGCCATACGAGTCTTAAAAAGAAACAGCATTTGATTTATTGATACAAACACAACGAGTAAAATATAAAACAGCATTACCTATAGGTGTAGGTATGCTGGTAGTGACGGACATGAAATTAGACATTACAAAGCAATTAGACTCATACAATCAACAGCTATACTGCTGACATTAGACAATCACCGTCATATAAGAAAACTATTTTTCATATTGTTTAAATTTTGTTTATAACTCACCGAAGCATATCTCTATCCTTAATATTATAGTTTGCAATCACCAGCTAATAAAAACAAGAGAAAAATAATCACTGCTCAGCAGCTAAAACTTAGATTTTATTGAACTATGAAAAACACCATTACACTCACTTTTATTTGCCTGCTATTAGCGGTAGTGACACTCGCCCAAGCCCCACAAGGCATACTCTACCAAGAAGCAGCCCGCAACAGTAGCGGAACTGGGATGGGGGATTTTAATAATCTGCTTACTGGTTTGATGCCAGGACGGAATTACCATTTCCGTTCTTACTTAATAAACACTCAAAGTGTTTTTTGTGGGAATGAATTTGTGTTAACAACTCCTTGTACATCTCCTGTAACAGTACAAAAACATATATTTTGCAAATTTTGCAAATTTATTATTTAATGTGGCAAATCTGCCATTGTGGGTGCTATATATTATATCAATCTTCGCATGTGGACGAGGACAAAGCTAAAATAGTAAAGGCTGTAGGGGAATTGTTAAGAGATATACGTATATCTCGCAATCTGACTATTGAGCAATTGGCAAATATGACAGGTTTGGAGTATTCGCAAATAAGCAGGATAGAGAGAGGTAAAATCAACACAAGCGTTGTGCATATTATATTGATCCTACATACTCTTAATGTATCCAATAAATATATTCTTCGCCACATGTCACGATGTGTACCGGCAGGATTCTTAAAAAGACTGGTGGCTAAAGAAAAGTTAATAAAATAACAAGTTCATAATCAGTGGCTTGATAGGCAAAAAATTAGGACAAAAAAAATTAGGTGAAAGCTATTATTCATTGACGTTTGTCTGCTATCATTTTGAGTTATAATGGCTCGTATTATCCTGCCATAGGTGGTTACGATCGTAGGAAATAAATAAAAAAAATTTTAACTGAATTTTTTAATAGCACTTTTTGCATTGTGGAGACCAGAACCCACTCGAAAAAACGGGGCGAATCCGAAAAGCCAAATGAGTAGGAATAAAAATTAAAACAAAAAAATAAAATGAAATCGATCAGATTTTTGACAATTGGAATGTTGGTCTTTGGTGCAACTCTATTTACAAGTTGCAAAAAAGAGGGTTGCACGGACGCCAGCAGTAAGAACTTTAATGCGGATGCGAAAAAAGACGACGGAACTTGTAAATACGAGGGTCAGGTTGTGCTATGGTACGGAAAGGCTACATCAACCATTTTACAAGATGAAGAAGCCGTTACATTAACATACTATGTTGATGGAAAGGTTGTTGGGTCTAGCGCAACTTCAGTTTTTTGGATTTCAGCTCCAGAATGCGGACAGAATGGATCTATAACTATAACAAAAGACTTGGGTGAAGTTAAGAACAAGTCATACACGTATAGTGTGAAAGACGAAACAGGATATGAATACTGGACAGGTGTTGCAAACTTTACTGCAAATACTTGCACATCTACTGAACTTACCTTTTAAGTAATTATTTTAAAAACAAGTGGGTAGGGTCTTCTTATCCACTTGTTTGCATTAGGTGGGCTCATTACAAACTGTTTATAGTTATACAATCTGGTGTACATAAATAAAATATAAAAAGTTAACCCATTAGTAGTGTAATAATATTTTACAAATCAATTTATCAATAATAAACAGAATTTTATCAATCGCTCTATGTGCTTTTATTTCTGCGTTGCCTTTTTTGTGTAATGCTCATGTGCAAGCGAAAGACATTAATT
>JBIKKS010000440.1:0-2523 GCA_044360235.1 Flavipsychrobacter sp.
TTGAGCTATATGCTGGTCCCACGTTCAGCTATACTACCACATCTGACAATCAAGGCTTAGGCAGAGTAGGGTATAGCCTATGGAGTAAAGAGAGATATTATCAATCTCAGGATTTGTCAATAGGGTTTGAATCTGGTATTCAATACCATTTAAACAGCAAAAAAATATTCAACAAAATATTTTCTGAAAAAAAAGCAGAAAATCAATAGGGGTAAATACTAGCACAGTTGTCATCTAATCAAACACCAAATAATTATACAAAACAAACAAACAATGAAAAAGAACATTTTAGTAGCAGTAGCAGCAGTAGCATTCGTTTCATTTCAGTCTTGCAACAAAACAAAGGGCGACGGACCATCTATCATCAAAAATTACGCACTTACTGGTTTTAGCTCAGTAGATGCCGGCCTAGACGGAGAAGTATATTACACACAGGATAGTGTATACAAAGTAGAAATTTATGCACAGTCAAACATACACGATCAAATAGAAACACCAATAGTAGGAGGAGAACTAAGACTACAGTTCAAGAAATTCTTGAAAGTGGGTAAGCACAACCGTATCATCACTTACATACACTCTCCCAACATTACTGCTCTTCGTATCAATGGCTCAGGCTCTATGTTTGTGAATCAACCGATATTGTCTGGCAACATGAGCTTGAAAGTAAATGGATCTGGTAGTATAAATGTGGTTTCATATACGGGTACTACTTTGTCGGCAGATATAAGTGGCAGCGGTAGGATAACAGTAAATGGTGGTACAGTAGGTAACAGTAATTTGCAAATAAGTGGTAGTGGAGATATAGATATGCTCAACATTGAGGCTGGCTCTGTTACCACCAATACTAGTGGCTCTGGCAATACAACAGTAAAGGTGGTAAATGCGCTAGATGTACGTATAAGTGGCTCAGGTAACGTTTATTATCGTGGCAATCCGTCTGTTAATGCTAACATATCTGGCTCAGGCAAGGTAAGCAGAATATAAGCTACTCGTTTTTTAAGTAAAATTACGCAAGCCGGATTTTCTTAATATCCTTAGTGCCGGTAAGTTTTTCATATTTCGCCTTCAGCATAAAGGCTGAGCATTCCTAATACAATTTAATAACATTTATTTCCTACCCTGCCACATCACACTGTGGCTGGGTATAGGGGAACCCTTATTTAAAAAAATCAACAATGAAAAGAATTGCAGTTTATATAGTAGTCTTCCTGATGCAGCTATGGGTTAATGGCACAGGTTTTGCGCAGACCACACAAAACATTATCGGTAAGGTATATGACGAGGTAACCAGGCAACCCCTGACCGGAGCAGTAATAGTGCTGATGGGCACTGGCAATGCTACAGGCACTGTTACAGATTTGGATGGGTATTTCAGACTGCCGGCTGTGCCTATAGGTAGGCAGAGTATAAAAGTGTCATATACCGGATATGAAGAAAGAATGGGTAATGATGTTGTGGTGACAGCAGGTAAAGAAGTGAACCTGAACATAGGTATGCAGGAGGCACTACAGAAGCTAAATGAAGTAACTGTAACCTACAACAAGGCAAAAGATAAAACCCGTACCAACAATGATATGGCTCAGGTAAGTGCCAGATCGTTTAATATGGATGAAACTAAACGTTATGCCGGTGCCTTGGGTGACCCATCTCGTATGGCATCGAATTTCGCTGGAGTAGTGTCGGGCAATGACTCCAGAAACGATATAGTAGTAAGGGGTAACTCACCTACAGGTATGCTATGGCAATTGGAAGGATTGAACATACCTAATCCCAACCATTATGGCTCTATGACGAGCACAGGTGGTCCGGTAAGCATGCTGAACAATAATAATATAGATAAGTCGGACTTTATGACCAGTGCTTTTCCTGCACAATATGGTAATGCTGTAGCAGGTGTGTTTGATATGAGATTGAGAGAAGGTAACCGGAATAAACATGAGTTTGTAGCACAAATGGGATTTAATGGTTTTGAACTAGGTGCAGAAGGACCTCTAGGTAAGAAAAAGAATACCACCTACCTTATTAACTACAGATACTCAACACTAGGCGTTTTTCAGAAAATGGGTATTGATTTCGGAGCTGGGTCTATTGTACCTTATTATCAAGATCTAAATTTCAAAGTGACATCAAACATTAATAAACGTGCTAAACTAACTCTGTTTGGTATGAGCGGTAGAAGTACGATAGATTTTCTGGGTAAAAATGTAGATTCTACAAAGATTGGCATATATGGAGGCAACCCCTATTATGATGAACGTAATATATTTGGGACCACAGTAAATGGCGTAGCTTATGAATACAGATTATCTGACAAAACTGTATCAAAACTAACATTGGGTTATAGCGGCACCATGCAGCAATACAAGGCAGATTCGCTTAGTACAGATGACTACAAGCCCTATGCAGATGCTTTTGGTAGATTGTCTTCTGAAAAGATATCGGGAGTGTGGACAATAATGCACAAGATAAACGCACAAAACAGCCTGCAAGGTGGTGTGATATACGACCAAACCAGCTATA
>JBIKKS010000441.1:0-2521 GCA_044360235.1 Flavipsychrobacter sp.
CATTTTGCATATTCGCTACACAACCTTAAAAAGAAATTATCTCCGCCACCCGATAGCTTTGATATTAATAGTCTTCCGGCTGATGTAATAGCACTATTTCATCAGGCTTTTGAGACCAGCGACCGCCCTACTCCCGCTCAGTGGGTAGCGGCACTAGGCAATATGCTTACTAACATAGTGACCTGCCCTGTATCGAGGTTGCACAGCTACCCTGCACCACTTACTGAGTGCCCATGGTGTCTGTTTCGAAAAAACAGGGGTATCATGTACTTTCTGGATGACTCGTACATGCAGGCAAATAACATGCTACAAAACATAGAGCAGTTTATAAATGGTTTCAAACCCGAAACTATATCGGTAAAAAAAATAACTCCCGGTCCTGCACCTACCAAGCTGACTCCTACCCCACCCGGGCCAAAATTAGCAAAAGCCAATACTCTGCGCCGGTGGGTAAGTTTATATCTGTGTATAGCCGGAGTTGTAATAGCCCTTTTTTACCCTATAATTACCCTGTTGTTTATAGCGGCGGCAGTATGGGTGTACAAAAAATCGGGGTGGGTGAAGTTGCTTATTGCCGAACGTAACCGGAGGGTTAATCACCACTTTGTATTGCACAACAGGCTTACTGCATTAATAAAAAACTACGAACAGCCAACTGATGTAGCCCAGTACAACTCAGTACTCCAAAATATGCAGCAACTGATACATAACTTCAGGCGGCTACCAGACATGCTGGAACAAAAGAAAAAAGCGATAGAAGAAATACTCTACAATCAGCAATTGGATGATTACCTCCGGCAGTTTCATATCAATGACTACACTATACCCTCAATAGGAAAGGTGAAAAAAACATCGCTTTTGGATAATGGCATCAGGAATGCCGCCCATATTACCCGCTTAGCCACTACTAGAGTACCTGGTATAGGGCCAGCAAATGAGGCTATACTGCTCAACTGGCGCAGACAAATGTCGGCAGGTTTTGTGTACATACCAGACAATTATCAGATAACTGTAGCTATGCAAAAGGTAAATGATGAAATAGCACAGGTTAAAAACCAACTGGAGCAGCAAATACGCAAAGAGTATCAAACGCTCAGCTTCCTTAAAACCAACATTTCCAATAAAAACAGATTATTGGAAATTCAGATTGCGGAGCTAACACTACAAGTGCGACAGGCAGAGGTAGATGTAGATGCTTTCAAAAAATTTGCTGCATAATATCCGTTTAATGTAGCCTTGCAGGATCTATATCCAAATATGTACTTTACTTCTCAGCAGTCGCCTTTTTCTTAACTACTACCCAAGAATCAATATCTACAGTAAATGGCATTTTTCCAATTTTTACTACAGCGCGCCTATCTGTGAGTTCTGTAAGCGTACCCACCTGATGATTTACTTTGTTGCGCACTAAGTCGCCACTCTGCGGTACACCGCCCACGGTTTCATAAATTTTATCGGTCTTCTTTGCAGCCGACGCATTGGCATCTACCTGTTTCTTGCGAAACAATACGTTTTCAGCAGCCTTTATTACGTCTTGTTTGTTTTCAGATTTTTTCCAGTCTTGTATTATCTGTTTGAACTTTCGCTCTGTATCTCTGAGGTACTCTAGCTCTTCCTTTTTTATTTGGTTTTGCAATTTCAAGGTTTCGTATATCTGCCTTTGTTTGGCTTTATCAGTAGCCTCTACGTAGTGTTTTTTTAGTTGCTCGTTTTCCTTTAATATTTTGTCCAGTTGTTTTTCTTTGTCGCTTAGTTTTACTGTTTGCTGCTCAGCCTGATGCAGCATATTATCTAGCTTAAAGTGCTCGCGCTGGGTGAGTTGTCTGGCGCGTTCTATAACCTCTGGCGGTAGCCCACTACGCTGTGCAATAGCAAAGGTGTAAGAGCTACCCGGCTTACCAGTAGTAAGGCGGTAGAGTGGCTCTAGTCGTTCTTCATCAAACGACATAGCACCATTCATTATTCCTTTTACTTTGCCAGCCATCACTTTCAAGTTGAGGTAGTGGGTGGTGATGATACCTAGTGCATTTTTAGCAGCCAGATGTTCTACTATAGCCTCTGCAAATGCGCCACCTAGATTGGGGTCTGACCCACTGCCCAATTCATCTATAAAAAACAGTGTTTTTCCATCTGCAAAGTCCATGAAGTGTTTCATGTGTTGCAGGTGAGCACTATAAGTGCTCAGTTCATGCTCTATAGACTGGGTATCGCCTATCTGCACCATTATTTGCCTGAAGATGCCCATTTCTGAGTTTTCGCCTACCGGTATTAGTAGGCCTGCCTGCATCATTAGTTGCAACAGACCTACTGTTTTCATAGCTACAGTTTTACCCCCTGCATTAGGTCCGCTTATTACAAGTATGCGTTGTTGCCTATCCAGTGTAAGGTTTAGTGGAATAGTTGGTTTGTTACTATTTTTATTGTGAAGGTATAGTAACGGGTGAAATGCTTTTTCGAGGTGAAAACCTGGGTGCTGCGATACTCTGGGCATGTTACCATTCATATCTATAGCCAGTAGTGC
>JBIKKS010000442.1:0-2519 GCA_044360235.1 Flavipsychrobacter sp.
CAGTAATGTTAATTCCATATCCTATCACTAATTCCAATTCCCCCAAAGCATTTAATACTGGAAACATTTTTCTGAGGTGATACTCTTCTGTTCCGCTAGGAGAAAATAATTTTTCCTCCCATTCAATAGGAGATTTTGCATTCTTTACTTTGTTAAATATTACTCCTCTTTCTTCTGCTATACTAATAGGTCGGTTATATTTCTTACAATATTCCACATCGGTTTTACCAACCAACCAATTCCGAATTTCAGAATTCTTAACTGCTACCGGATTAATATACAAATACCTATGATCAGCATCAAATGCAACTATATCACCAGGTATATTGTTGAGGATATGCTCCAGGAATTTTTTTCTTCGCGCTACATTCCTTTTTTCATTTTGTTCATTTGTAACATCTACAAACAAAACAACATCAAAATCATCCAATTCATTTAAAGCAGAAACAAATACAATTTTATAGTCCTTTTGATTGACTGAAACAATACTGCTAAACATTGTATCACTTTCCTTTGCTGACCTGTAATATTCATCCCCTGGCAACCCGATTTGCGAAAAAAATTCAGCTATATTAGTACCAACTAAATATTTATCGACTCCAAATTGTTTTCCGAAAACATCATTCTTAATAATTATCCCACCACTCGAATCCAAACAAACTATTCCATAATCAAAACGACTGAACATATTTAATACGTCCAATAGTTTCTCTGATCTAACAGATTCAGCTACAAGTTTTTTACGGTCACTTTCCAGTAGCCGCAACTTGACTTCAAGCTCAGAAACACGCATTTCAGCTTCAATTCTTGCTTTTCGCTCTGCGTCTAGCTTATCTAATAGTTCACTATTGGGCATAATTACTTATTTAGGTGCACATCTTTTTCTTTTAACATATTGTAAATGGTAGACTTACCAATACCCAACTTTTTAGCGGTCAACACCACATTATTGTTGTTTTGTGTCAAATGATATTCAATAATTTCAGAAATGTACTGGTCCAAAGTTTTATCGCCCGACACAAAAGATACTGAAGAACTACCTGAATTTAAGAATATATCCTCTTCACACATTTCATTTTTACTACACATTACAGCAGCGAGCTCGATAATAGATTTAAGTTCCCGTACATTACCAGGATAATGATACTTCAACAACTTTTCTTTAGCTTCTTTTGTTACCTTAATGTTTGACATTTTGTTGACCTTACAAAACTCATCCAAAAAGTGTTTTGCTAACAACAATATATCATTACCCCTTTCTTTCAGAGATGGAAGCACAATAGGCAACCCCATTATTCTGTAATACAAATCCTCTCTGAATCTTCCAGCTTTCACTTCATCTTGCAAGTTTTTATGTGTTGCCACTATCAACCTAACGTCTAATTTTATCCTTTCATTCCCCCCCACCCTTGTTAACTCGCGCTCTTGCAACACTCTAAGTAATTTACTTTGTACACTCAAATCCAATTCAGCTATCTCATCCAAAAATAAAGTCCCCTTATCTGCATCTTCAAATTTTCCTGTTTTCCTGCCCAATGCACCTGTAAATGCACCTTTCTCATGCCCAAACAATTCACTTTCTATTAGCTCCTTAGGAATAGCTGCCATATTCACAGCTACAAATGGTTTCTTATTTCGGTTAGAGTTGTAATGTATTGCTTTTGCAACCACCTCCTTCCCTGACCCTGTCTCACCTGTTATGTAAACATTTATATTCGTATTTACAGCCTTTTCTAGCATCCCAAATATCTTTTTCATAGGCTCGCTATTCCCTATAATAGCCCTACCAAAATCATATTTACTCACCAACTCTTGCTTTAGTGTGGCCAACTCAGTTTTGAGCGACCGCTTTTCTTTTGCATGATTCACTGCATTCCACAGCAGATCTTTAGTGCTATCATCTTTTACAAAATAATCGCTAGCGCCCATTTTTATTAGCTTTAGCGCAGTGCTTATATCTTCTTGTGCACTTATTACTACCACCGGCACTTCACTATCATAAGCCTTAATAGCCTTAAGCAATGAAGAACCATTCATATCGGGCAATGATCTGGATTGAGCGATAAATGGTATGCCAATATTTGCCCATACCAAGGATCGTCTTCTACAATAAATATCCTGAATTGTTCCACAATATGGAAATATTAATAACCAAAGATAACGGTTAGGTGCAATAATTACTAAAAATCAATAAAATATACAAAAATAGCTTGCCAAACCTAATCAATTCCACATCATGGAAAATGTTTCCATTTCAAGGAATACATAAAATATTTTTACTATCATAATCAATTGATTTTCAACTATTTAAATAATTGGCACACCAGTTGTAATAAACAAGAAAATCAAGATTATGAAAAGTAGAAACCAATTGAAAGTATTTATCGTTGACGATAGTCTTTTTTGCAGACATATGTACAAGCAACACTTGCTCAATCTTGGCTTTACTGATATATTCTTATTTGAAGATGGAGAGTCGTGCTTGCAAAATATGAATTTATCTCCTGATCTTATTTTGC
>JBIKKS010000468.1:0-9467 GCA_044360235.1 Flavipsychrobacter sp.
TCCACATGTATGTATAGGCAGCCCTGTAACGTTCACCAACCCATCACCAGGCGGTACATGGATCAGTACGAACCCAGCAGTAGCCACAGTAGGCAACACAACGGGACTAGTAATACCAATAACACTGGGCACTACCAACATCAGTTATGTGTACCCGATCACAGGATGTGCAGCAGTAAAAGCAGTAACTGTACAGCCACTACCAGTAGTATACAATGTAACAGGCGGTGGCAGCTATTGTGCAGGTGGAAATGGCGTAAACATAGGTCTGAGCAACTCACAGCCCGGAGTTAGCTATGTGCTGTACAGAGGCAGCATAGCCACAGGTTATCTGGCAGGTACTGGTTTTGCACTCAACTTCGGACTGCTGACCACAGCAGGCACGTACACGATACAAGCCACCAACGCTACCAGCGGTTGCACACAGAATATGTCGGGCAGTGCAGTAGTGATCATCAACCCACTGACACCACCTACAGTAACGATAGCAACTGCCCCAACAGACAGTGTATGCCCTGGTGAAACAGTGACCCTGAACCCAGTACCTGTAAACGGCGGCACAGCACCTACATACGTATGGAAAGTGAATGGCATAACAGTAGGCACAGGCAGCAGTTACAGCTTTATCCCCGCCAATGGCGATGTAGCCTCAGTAACGATGACCAGCAACGGCACCTGCATCAGCACACCAACAGCGACAGGTACTAAAACACTAACAGTACTCCCCGACGCAACTCCAGTAGCAGGTGTACTAGTATCACCCAATGATACAGTATGTCAATTCAACCCAGTAACGTTTACTGCAGCACCAACCTACGGCGGCACAGCTCCAACATACAGATGGTTTGTAGATGGCTCATTTAAAACAACAGGCGACACCTACACCTTCATACCCGAAGATGGCGAAGTAGTGACCTGCGAGCTAACGAGCAACTACCGTTGCAGATTGGCAACTACAGTAACCAGCACAGGCATAGTAATGAGTGTTGACTCAGTATTGATTCCAACTGTAAGCATCTACCCAGAACCCGGACTGGTAACAGTAGCAGGCAGCCCAGTAACACTGATAGCAGTAGCCGGCAATGCAGGTCCAGACCCACTGTACCAGTGGAAGAAGAACGGCACACCAATAGCAGGGGCAACAAGTGACAGATACACAGGTACCTTCGCTGACTACGATTCTATCAGTTGTGTGGTAACGAGCAGTGGTGTATGTGCCAACATTGGAACTCACGACTGGGTATTCATCACGGTGTTCCCGCTGACCGTACAGCCCACAACCACAGCCATGGATGTGAAGTTGATACCGAACCCGAACAAAGGTGCGTTCAGCATCAAGGGCAACATAGGCAGCAACACCACCGGCGACCTGGAAGTAGAAGTAACCAACATGCTAGGACAAGTAGTGTACAAAGGCACAGTAAAATCGAATCAAGGCAGAGTAGACACGGGCATCCAACTCGACAACACTCTCGCCAACGGCATGTACCTACTCACCCTCCACCACGGCACAGAGCGCAAGGTCTTCCATTTTGTGATGGAGCAGTAAGGAATTTATAGAAATTTTTTTTCATAAACGGGGACGGCTGATAGCTATAGTCCCCGTTTGTTGTTTTAAATAAGGGCAAGAATTAGTATTAAATACTCCAATGACTAGATTTTATTACAATACACCATAAATAGTTGCAATGTATTTTAATTTTGTTTACTGCTAACAATTATTGATTTACATACGCCAAACAATAGTAATTTTTTATTAAACAGGTGTAGGTTGTGTTTTTTGCCAAAATTATTGGCGGTAAAGTTTTTAGGATTAAAAAACTATTCCGCAGTTGTTATTTTTTTGAGGTAATTAACTAATTTTAATGCCAAGCAGCTATTTCTAAATTAGTGTTTCTATATGAACAATCGGTTTACTAGTGTTTTAGGTATTCTTTTACTTGTGTTAATTTCTATCACTTCGTCATCATATGCCCAGATGATAGGTTCTCAGATTTTTCTTCAAGGAAGATATGTTGAGGTTGGTGTTGCCCCAAATGGTTCATTAGGCTCTACCAGGCTTCCTCCGGCTGGGTATCATACAAGATCCCCCACATTCAATTTCTATGATCCAGGGTTAGCAGCTTTTACAGGCGCATCCAACCAAAGATTAATGATGGTATATGATGCTGGATTCGATGGTTGGACTACAGGTACCCCAACTTTTTTTGGAGATTACTCCATGCCTGGTACTCCATATGAAGGTTGGGGAATACAAATTAATGGGGCTCACAGCGAGGCACAAGCGCAATATTTTTTAGGAGTAAGTTCTGGTTATAATGGGGCTGCTGGCCTTACTGGTGCCAATATATCGTACACGAATGCAGGTGGAGTAATTACTGGTGTTTGGCAAGGTACTGCAGGCGCATTACAGATTAGACAAACTACGGTTTTGGATACTCTGGCGTCTTGGGTTAAGTTTAAAATAAAGTTGAGGAACACAGGTGGTACACCGTTGGTGGGTGTACATTATGTTAGGGAAACAGACCCCGACAATGATCAAACTGCGGCAGGAGGTTCATTTGTAACTTCTAATGTTATCAATTATCAGAATGATTATTTACACAGAGTAATGGTTACAGCAACAGGTACTCTGTATACTACACAAACTCTTTCGCTTTCTACCAAAGATTGTAGGGCAAAGGCGTTTATACATTCAGGTTGGCCAATGAATCCAGCGGTTAACTTAGCAACACTATGGTCAACTGGAGTCGCAGGCTTTAACTTTGTGGGCCCTGTGACTAGTGATGTAGCTATAGGTTTGGTTTACAATTTAGGAACTATAGCAGCAGGAGATAGTACTGAGCTTTCATATGCATACGTATTTAACGGCTTGCTAGGTATAGATAGTGCCTTGGCTAGTCCGCAGGTAGTTGTCAATGGTATAGCAAGAGATACAGTTGATACTGTGACTTCATGTTCATTTAGTGGAAGCACACTGCCTATGAGCATTATTAACGGAAGCACCGCTGATTGGTTCGGTAGCACTTGGACTTGGGCACCAAGCACTTACCTTTCTACAACTGTAGGTTTGACAACAACTGTTAATGTGATGGCAATTACAGCCCCAATCACTTATACTATAACAGGTACAACAGCTGCTGCTGGATGTGCAGGTAAGACTTTCCTTATCACTATTTTGCCTCCTGGAGCGACACCTCCACCTACCGCGCCATCACCGTTATCTTACTGTTTAGGGTCTGTAGCACCTCCACTTTCAGCTTCAGGAATAGGTACTATACAATGGTGGACTGTTCCTGTTGGTGGTGTTAGTAGTAGTATTCCTCCAACACCTTCCACATCCGCAGTAGGAACTACAACTTATTATGTCTCTCAGGTTGTTGCTGGTTGCCCAAGCGTTCGGATACCTATAGTAGTAAACATATTTGCATTATCTACCCCAATTACCGGTAATTTATTAGTCTGTTCGGGTTATACTTCCACGTTGGCAAATGCTAGTACTGGGGGAACATGGACTAGTAGCAATACCGCTGTTGCAACTGTAGGTTTATCGAGTGGTACAGTAACAGGTATTACGCCAGGTACCTCTAATATTTCCTATCATGTCTCAGGTTGTATAACTTCAGTAACTGTAACAGTAGTTGCCATACCATCTGCAATAACAGGTACTTTTATTGCATGTCTTGGCACAACTACCACTCTTAATAGCACACCTGCAGGGGGTACATGGAGTAGCAGTAACCCTGCTGTTGCGTCAGTTTTGCCTTCTGTAGGTATAGTAACTGGTAATTCGCTAGGTACTGCAACAATATCTTATTCATTCGGAGGTGCTTGTTATTCTACAGCTACTGTATCGGTGAATCCTTTTCCTGCACCCATCACTGGTTCACCTTCCTTGTGTATAGGTGCTACTACCTTATTGAGCAGTGCTACTCCCGGTGGTTTTTGGACTAGTGTACCTACTACTATAGCATCTATAGGTATCACCAGTGGTGTAGTTACCGGTATTACGTTAGGTACTGCTACTATTTCATACACGGTGAGTGGTTGCCGTGTTACTACAACGGTAAGTGTTATATCAGCGGCTGGTCCTATAGTTGGTCCAGGTACAGTATGTCCTGGTTCTACTATTACATTAACTAATAGTACCGGGGGTGGAACATGGACTAGTGGTACTACCGCAGTAGCTACTATCGGTTCATTAACAGGAGTGGTTACTGGTATTACTCCAGGAACTACACGCATTACGTACGCAGTAAGTGCAGGTTGCACCACATCAACTGTGATAACTGTTACTGCAGCCCCAGCCGCTATCACAGGTACTACCTCAGCGTGTCAGGGACTTACAGCAACACTGACGCACCCATCTGCAGGTGGTCCATGGGCAAGCAGCAATCCAGCTATAGCCTCTGTAGGCTTGGGTACGGGTGTGGTAACAGCAGTATCTGCTACACCAGCCCCTGGCACAGCAACAATAACTTACACTACAGCCGCAGGCTGTATCACTACTACTACCTTTACAGTTCTCCCCCTTCCAGCCCCCATCACGGGTCTACTTACTTTCTGCGAAGGCGTAACAAGTACCCTGAGCAGTGCCACCCCCGGTGGTGCATGGACGAGCGGCAACCCAGTTGTAGCGTCTATTGTATCGGGCACAGGTGTAGCCACGGGCAATACCGCTGGTACTGCGGGCATCACCTATACCTCTGCAGGTGGTTGCGTAACCACAGCAGTAGTAACGGTAACACCCGTACCTACCGCTATCACGGGTACAGCCACCGTATGCGTGGGCAGTACTACAACCCTTAGCACTACTACCAGCCCAGTAGCCTGGAGCAGCTCTAACACAGCCATAGCCACAGTGTCGGGTACAGGAGTAGTAACGGGTATCACTCCCGGCACAGCCACTATTACTGCGGCATCAGTAGGCGGTTGCACTACTACCAGAGTAGTAACAGTAACGCCAACACCAGCAGCCATAACAGGTAGCCTCACACTATGCGTAGGCCTTACCACTACACTGAGCAGTACCACTACAGGTGGTACTTGGTCAGTAACCCCTACAACAGTTGCCACATTACTAAGCCCCGGCTTTATAGGTGGTAACAGTGCAGGCACAGCTACGGTAGTATATACCGCAGGTGGTTGCAGCACATCAGCCATAGTAACTGTGAGCGCAGCTCCCGGCACTATAAGCGGCACGCTGACAGTTTGTATTGGTAATAACACCACACTGAGTGCCACGCCCGCAGGCGGTACATGGAGTACCCCTAGCGGTAACATATCTATCAATGCCACCACAGGCGTAGCCACTGGTATCACTGCCGGCACAGCCTCAGTAACGTATGCACTGGGTTCAGGTTGCAACAGCACAACAATAGTAACCGTAACACCACTTCCCAACCCAATACTAGGCACACTGACCGTCTGCGAAGGCTCGTCAACCGCACTTACAGGTACACCAGCAGGCGGCACCTGGACCAGCGGCACTACAGCAATAGCCACCATAGCCGCCAGCGGTGTAGTGACCGGCGTAACAGCAGGTACCAGCACCATCACCTACACACTAGGTACAGGTTGTCAGCGTACAGCCGATGTAACCGTAAACCCACTACCAGCAGCTATCACAGGCAGCACCAGTGCCTGCGTAGGTCAGACCACAACCTTGAGCACTACCAGCACCGGCGGTGCATGGAGCAGCAGCAACACAGCCGTAGCTACGGTAGGAGCAGGCACAGGTATTGTATCTGGTCTTACCTCAGGCACAGCTAATATTATCTACACACTACCTACAGGCTGCCAACGCTCGATAGTAGTACTGATCAACCCACTACCTACAGCCATCACTGGCACGTTGCAGGTATGCGCAGGATCTACCACTACCGCAGTAGGCTCACCCGCCGGCGGTACATGGAGTGTAGCTTGCCCCGGTATAGCTACGATAGGTCTAGGATCTGGTGTAGTAAGCGGTATATCAGCAGGTACATGTGAAGTAACATACACCATGGGCGCAGGCGGTTGCCAGTTGACTAATGTGGTAACGGTGAACCCACTACCAGCAGCCATCACAGGTACACTAAGCACCTGCGTAGGTCAAACAACGACGCTAAGCACCACCAGCACGGGTGGCACATGGAACAGCAGCAACACAGCAGTTGCTACTATAGATGCCGCAGGCATGGTAACCGGCATAGCCGCAGGCACTGCCAACATCACGTACACCCTACCTACTGGTTGCCGCACCACAACTACGGTAACTATCAACCCACTACCCGGATTGATTATAGGATCACCAGTAGTATGCGTAGGCAATACATCTACGCTAAGCAGTACGCCCACAGGTGGTACATGGGCAAGCAGCCTACCTGGCACTGCCCTTATCAATACCACTACAGGCGTAGTAAACGGACTATCAGCAGGCACTACAAGCATTACTTATACACTAGGCACAGGTTGTATCCGCACTACCACAGTAACGGTGAACCCACTGCCTAACCCGATAACAGGCACAGCAGCTACCTGCGTAGGCAACAGCACCACACTCACTGGCACACCAGCAGGTGGCGCATGGGCCATCAACCCCACTACCGTAGCCGCCATCACTACAGGCGGCGTAGTAACGGGCAGCAATGCAGGCACAGCTACAGTAAGCTACACGCTAACCACAGGTTGCCGCATTACAGAGATAGTAACGGTATACGCATTACCTGCCAACATCACTGGTACGATGAGCGTATGTCAGGGAGCTACTACAGTACTGAGTACCACCACCGCAGGTGGTACTTGGGCGAGCAGCAACACCGCTGTAGCCACAGTAGATGCTGCAGGCGCGGTAAGCGGTGTACTGACCGGCAGCACCACAGCCGCCACAGCTACGATTACCTACTCACTAGGTACAGGTTGTATCCGCACCGCCACAGTAACAGTAAACCCACTACCAGCAGCCATCACCGGTACACTACAGGTATGCGCAGGACTAACTACAACAGTGAGCAATACCACCACAGGCGGCACATGGAGCAGCAGCACACCATCAGTAGCCACCATCAATACGGCAGGCTTAATAACAGGCGTAACAGCAGGCACCAGCACCATTACCTATACAATAACTGGCACAGGTTGTACCAGCACAGCCGTAGCAACAGTAAACGGATTACCTGCAGCTATCAGCGGTCCATCGGTAGTATGTGTGAACAACAGCATCACGCTGAGCAGTACACCAACAGGTGGTACATGGAGCACAGCAGATGCCACCATCAGTATCAACACTACGACAGGCGATGTACTGGGCGTAAGCGGCGGCACAGCCAGAGTAACCTACACAGTAGGCACAGGTTGTATCAACACCAAAACAATAACAGTAAATGCATTACCCAATGCCATCACTGGTACTACACAAGTATGCGTAGGTAGCACTACTACCCTCAGCACTACCAGCACTGGCGGTGTATGGAGCAGCACCAACCCTACCGCAGCTACTATCAGCAGCACAGGCGTAGTAAGCGGACTAGTAGCAGGCACAACGATAGTATCTTACACGTTCACCAGCACAGGGTGTGCGAGCACAGTAAACGTAGTAGTGAACCAACTACCCACACCGATACTGGGTAGCGACGGCTTCTGTAACTTTACCTCTACATTCTATACCAGCAGCCCTGCAAGTGGAGCATGGAGTAGTTCAGATACTACTATACTGATCATAGACCCATCAACAGGTCTGGCAACAGGTAGACTGGAAGATACTGCAATCATTACATATACCTTACCTACCGGTTGTAACGTCAGCAAATCAGTATTCCTGATACTAGCTCCATTACCAATAGGTGGCCCAGACAATGTATGCTTCGGTTCTACCATCACCATGACCAACGGCATAGGCGGTGGCGTATGGAGCAGCAGTAATCCGGGTGTAGCCCCGATCACACCTGTTACCCCCACTACAGCCAGTGTGCTGGGTGCAGCCGTAGGTACCAGCACTATCACGTATGTACTGTCAACCGGTTGTCAATCAACGAAAAACATAACAGTAAACCCGATACCAGCCGGCGTAACAGGCAGCCTTCAGGTATGTGAAGGCCTGACCACTACACTAGGCAACACTACCCCCGGCGGCACATGGGCCAGCAGCGACACGGCAACAGCAGTGATAGATGCGAGCACAGGCGTAGCAACAGGCAGAGTAGCGGGCACATCAACAATAACGTATGCACTAGGTACAGGTTGTAACGCACAGGTAATCCTGACAGTGAACCCACTACCAGCAGTAATAACAGGCTTCCCACAAGTATGCGAAGGCCTGACTACAAACATGAGCAGTGCTACCAGCGGTGGTATCTGGAGCGTAGGCGACCCCGGCGTAGCATATATCGATCCATCTAGTGGCGTAGCGACAGGATTATCAGCAGCTACCCCCGGCACAGGCGGTGCAGCAGGTATCACGGTTATCACCTACACCTTACCCGCCACAGGCTGTATCCGCTCACAGAGCTTTACAGTCAATCCGCTACCATCGCTTATCACAGGTCTGATGAATGTGTGCGAAGGCGCAATAACCGTACTGAGCAATGCTACTCCCGGAGGCACGTGGGTAAGCAGCAATACCGCCATAGCCACAGTAGATGCAAGTGGCGTAGTAAATGGCATATCAGCAGGTTCAGTAATCATATCGTATGTACTACCCACAAGCTGTATAGCGACATGGCCGATGAACGTAAACGCTAATCCAACCCCAATAGGCGGTTCACTGACAGTATGCGCTGGTTTTGCTACCAACCTTACGAGTGGCCCATCAGGCGGAACATGGAGTGCTGACCCTATGGCATCACCCTATGGCACCATCCACAGCATCACAGGCGTAGTGAGTGGTATCAGCGGCGGCTTAGTACCCGTAACCTACACACTAGGCAGCGGTTGCAGGGCCACAGAAACAGTAACTGTGATTACGCTACCAGCAGTAGTAAGTGGCACCCCACAAGTATGCGTAGGCAGCACCACAGTGATGAGCCACCCGATAGCAGGTGGTAGCTGGAGCATCAGCAACCCATCAAGAGCAAGCATCAATGCTACTACAGGCGTAGTAACCGGTATATCAGCAGGCACAGCAGTAGTGACCTACACAATAGGTACAGGCTGTTTTAATGTACATACGATTACAGTTAACGCATTACCGGCCGCTATTACAGGCACATCATTTACAGTGTGCAGGGGCTCACAGATAGTACTCAATAGCAGCCCTACAGGGTTCTGGAACAGCGGAGCTACAGCAGTTGCCACAGTAGTGAGCGCAGGCCCAACCACAGGTATAGTAACAGGGGTATCAGCAGGTACAGCCGAGATAACATTCACTATATCAAGTACAGGCTGTATAGGCAGAGCAGTAGTAACCGTCAACGCTACGCCCGACCCAATACCACAGAGTCCACATGTATGTATAGGCAACCCTGTAACGTTCACCAACCCATCACCAG
>JBIKKS010000443.1:0-2516 GCA_044360235.1 Flavipsychrobacter sp.
AGTAACAGTGTGCCACGCTTTATCTTGCGGTACGTAGCCATAAGTACGATAATCTTTAGTTCCTCTTACATCCTGAAAAGCACTTTTTTTCATTGCCTCCAGTACACGTTCTGGGTCAAGACCCAGGGTATTTTTCATGACAGCATCGGCCAGCACTGGCACGGCATGATAGCCACTCATACAGTTGGTTTCGTAGGTGCTGAGGTCCCATACTGGCAACAGCCCTGTCTCATCGCAGAAAGCTAGCATGCTATTGAGTATATCTTTGTTGCGCTCCGGCTGAGTTAGAGTAAACAAAGGATGCAAGCCTCTGAAAGTATCCCAAAGCGAGAATACTGTATATCTCTGTCCGTCGCCCATACTGAGTGTATTTCCATCAGCGTTTTTGTATTCTCCATCTCTGTCAGAGTACAATACCGGTGCTATGCATGTATGGTACAATGCAGTGTAAAAAATCTTCTTCAGCTTTTCGTCATTGGTTTTTACGGTTATCTTCTGCATTTCAGCCTCCCACTTGTTCTCCGCATCTTGTCTTACCTGATCAAAGTCCCAATGGGGTATTTCGTTAAGTGCCAACAGAGCCTTGTCTGTACTAACACTGGAGAGACCTACCTTCATCATAAACGGTATGCCTATCAAGTCACCTAACTCTATCTCTGCATTGTACCTATTGTTAGCTGAAGACGAAAGCAACGCTTCTTTGTGTGTATTGTTGTCAAAAATGGTTATTTTTTTGACAGGCATAGATAGCTTGGCAGCAAAATAAACCCGCTGTGTTTTGGCCCAACCAGCGGAGTATCTGTAACCTACTATAGTAGTATCATTAAGTAATTTTATAGACGTACTAGTAGCACTGTCGTAGTTGATCATGTATGTTAGCTGAAATCTCACGTGAGCTTTACTTCCTTTGGGAAATGTGTATTTGTGCAATCCACAACGTTCAGTAGCGGTCAGGGATACCGCTACACCATTATTTAGTTTCACCCCATAGTATCCGGCTTTAGCTTGTTCGTTTTTATGATCGAAACCTACCTTAAAGTATTTTGATACTTCATCTATATGAGAGGTATGCGGCATCACAGATATATCTGTCCAGTCTCCACAGCCTGTGCCACTGAGGTGCATGTGGCTAAAGCCTGCAATAGTAGTGTCAGAATAATTATATCCACTGCACCAATCCCAACCCTCTGAACCATTATCTGGGCTTAGCTGCACCATACCAAACGGAACACTTACCCCCGGAAAAGTATGACCATGACCACCTGTACCGATGATTGGGTCTATGTATTTTATGAGCTGTTGCCCTTGTACATTTCCAGCTAACAATAGCATTGCTGCTACACACAACATATTCCTTATTACTACCTGCATAGCACGAAGATAATGTTTAGTAAGCATTTTACAGATTGCTTTCACCACCTCAAAAAAGTGTATTTAGGCACCTTCTCATAATTCTGAAATCTTGCCAAGCACTATTTATCAATTTTAAATGCAGCAATACTCGTCGTTGAGCACCTACACCATGAAGTATAATCTGTTTGAGGTAGGGGATACAAACAATGAATATTAGGGTAGTAATAGCCTTGTTAAAAATGCTAACCTTCAAATAAAAGTGACTTATTTGCTCTTTTGCCCGTATCTTTGCAGCCAGTTATATTACAATTCAGCACTACTTTTTAAATATTTCTTCAATGTCACTGTTAAGTATCAATTCGCAAATGCTCATGGGCATGCCAAATTCAGGGGAACTGATGATTCTTTTAATCATCATCGTTGTGTTGTTTGGTGGTAAAAAAATACCAGAACTTGCTAAAGGTCTTGGCAAAGGTATCCGCGAGTTTAATGATGCCAAAGACGGTATCAAAAACGAAATAGAAAGCGGATTGAAAGAAAAAGATAAAACAACGCCTACCAACAACAACGCTTAATACTGGGCTACTGCCTTTCATCTTATTTTTCATCAGCTTCCCTTTATAAAGGGTTGCATGCTTCACCGCCTTAAAAACGATAAAACATGCAATACAGATCTTTTTTGTTAATTTTTACCTACTTGCTCGTACTGGTATTTAATGCCAATGCGCAAAAAGAGGTAATTATATCCAGAAAACCAGCTGCAGCACAGTTGAAAGATACTGCAAAGAATCCGGCATTACTTACGGAAAATATCAACCCTAAAGATTTAGCCAAATACAGCGAAGTTCCGCTCGCTGGCACAAAATCATACTTCGGCGAAAAAAACGATTTTGTGAATGATTATGTGCGTAAATACCTAGAGGTACACAACAAAACGTTGAATAGTGTTCAAAATTCCAGTTCCAAGCCATTCTCTGTAATGGACAATGTGCTAGAAAAAAAACAACTTCCGAAAGAGCTTAAATATTTAGCAGTAATAGAATCTGCTCTCAACCACAAAGCAGTGTCGAGAGCTGGAGCAGTAGGTCCGTGGCAGCTCATGGAGTCTACCGCTAAAATGATGGGACTATCCGTTACAAGAAAACAAGACGACCGCACAGATT
>JBIKKS010000444.1:0-2510 GCA_044360235.1 Flavipsychrobacter sp.
GGTGGAAATGGGGGCTAATCATCAGAAAGAAATTGCTGGATACTGTAAGATAGCAGAGCCCAATTATGGCCTGATTACAAATTGTGGGAAGGCACACATAGAGGGTTTTGGCGGTGAAGAAGGTGTGCGGAAGGGAAAGGGTGAGTTGTATGACTACCTGAGAGCGAATGACGGTATTGTGTTTAGGAATACTGATCTGGACTATCTGAACGCCATGTCAACTGGTATAGCTAGTCAAGTAACTTATGGTACGAAGGAGGGTGGCTGCACTGGTATACCTGAAATGGACGGTGTGTTTCTGGGTGTGCAGGTAAAAACAGATGAAGTGACCGAACACATAAGCACACAACTGGTAGGTGTGTATAACAGTGCCAATGTAATGACCGCGGTGGCGGTAGGGCTACACTTTGGAGTGCCAATGCCTGCAATAAAAAAGGCTATAGAAGAGTATGTGCCAGACAATAGCAGATCGCAATGGGTGCAAAAAGGGAGTAATAAATTAATACTGGATGCCTATAATGCTAACCCAACGAGCATGAAGGCAGCCATTGAGAACTTCGCTGCAACAGACCTAAAAAACAAGGTGTTGTGGATAGGTGCGATGAAGGAGATGGGAGAGGCTATGCAAGCAGAGCATCAGGCACTTGTGGACCTAATAAGTAGCTATGCGTGGCAGCAAGTGATATTGGTGGGCGATGAATTTAAGACCACAATGCACCCCTACCAGTGGTATGCTGATAGCAAGGATGCAGCTAGTGAAATAATGCACAAAATGCCCGTGGATAGTGCAATACTAATAAAAGGATCTAGAGGTAGCAAGATGGAGCTAATGGCTGCTGCGCTGGTATAAACATTACTCAGGCACGTCTGTGCTAGAAGTGAGGGAGCGGTCTATACGGAGGCTCAGTTTGTGAAGCTCGTCTTGTAGCAATGGATTGTTGAAGGTATCTATGGCTGTATCTGCTGCATAAGACAGGAGGCACATAGCCAAGAAGTCCTGTTCGTCTTTTTCGGGGTAATGAGTGCGCAGTTCTAGTAGTTTTTGATCTGCCACTTTTATTGCTTTGCGTACAGCAGATTCTTCATCGGGCTTGATACGAATACGGTAACTACGGCCAGATAGCCATACGGATATGGAGAGCGTTTCTTCGGAATGATCATCTTGCATAGCAGGCAATGTATAAAAAATGAATAGGTAATGATTAAGTTATAGCTAGCCAAGGAAGTGTCTTAATCTTGACTAGTTGTATTGGTAGTATCCGCTGACGAGGTGGCTATAGTAGTAGCACTTTCGAGAGCTGGGTTATGTAACATGGACTTCTGAAACAATAACAGCGTAATGATGCCGGTGGAAATAGCAGCATCGGCGATGTTGAAAACCGGCTCGAAGAACACAAATGCATTGCCACCCCAAAACGGTACCCAAGAAGGTAATACGGTTTCGATAACTGGGAAATAGAACATATCTACTACCTTGCCTTGCAAAAACTTGCCATAACCATTACCGAAAGAGGTAAAATGTGCTACTGCTTCTTTGTTGTGGTTTTGTAGCAGGCTAGAGAGACTATCATAGTTGCCAGAGAAACAAGAGTAAGGACTATCGCTAAAAATGAGGCCATAAAACATACTGTCTAGCAGATTGCCTAGGGCGCCAGCTAGTATAAGTGAACCACAAATAAGCATACCACGGCTGTAACCTTTGTTGATAAGGCGCTTGAGGAGGAAAAAACCAAAAACAACTGCTACCAACCTGAAAGAAGAGAGAAGAATTTTGCCTATGGGAGACTCGCTGAGCTTCATGCCATAAGCCATGCCTTCGTTTTCTATAAAGTGAAAACGAAACCAATTGCCTACAATATGAACATCATCGCCAATAGCAAAGTGCGTTTTGATATAGATTTTGAGCGCCTGGTCTGCAACTATTACCAGCAGCACTATAAGTAAGGCGTTACGGTATTTCAATTTTCGGGGAGTTATGATTTAGTAATCGGGCAAATATACTATTCTACCGAACGATGAAAAAATAAAGTCGGCTATCTTATGTATTCTTTTCATTTTTTAACTTCATATAATAACAATTAGGTAGCAACATGTATGAAGATAGTGGAAGAAAAATTGAAATGCGTGCTAAAGAATAGAGGCATTATGATTTTGGTTAACTTTGTGCGACATATAGAAATCTACTGTTAATAGTGGGTGTGTATGAAAAGTACAATAAAAACTAATTGATTGACAATCATGATGAGAATATTGAGTGTAGCAATACTGTGGTTGTGCATAAACCCAAACGGTAATGCGCAAACCGTAAAAAAGGATAGTATAAGAGCTTACAGGTATGAAGGGCAGATAATAGAAGGTAAAAAAACTGGAACTTCAATCTGCTATTACCCAAATGGCGATAGATATGAAGGCAACTATGCTAATGATACGATGAATGGTAGTGGTACGATGTACTACTTTGACGGCAAAAGGTATGAAGGTGAATGGAGATCCGGGCTAAGACATGGAAA
>JBIKKS010000445.1:0-2507 GCA_044360235.1 Flavipsychrobacter sp.
TGCTTAAAGCTATACTGCTTGTATAAGAAGAAAAGTGAAACACAGGACCAGTCTGCATCTACTCATTTAATAGAAAGCCAACTGTTTCACCAATAATAAGCGTCTATTAATAAAACACACCTTATGAAATACTCAGCCATTTATCTCCTCATTGCTGCCTTCACAATAGGAAGCTGCAAAAAGGATACAGCTGCAAAAACTACTTCTTCTCATTTTGTGTTAGCTACGGTTTCTGGGAGCGGAGGGTCATTTTCGGCTTCTGATGACATGGTAAAGACCAATAAAAATTCAGCATCACCATTACCTTATGTTGAAGTAAACGGCACATCGCCTTCTGGCGCACGTATCACTGTTTGGATATACAGCTATGCAGGCACTATAGGTACATTTAGTATGGATGGCAGCAACTATGGAGGCGCGTATAAAACTACCACAACAGCTGCAACGATTCCATCTGCCCACGGATCGCTTACCGTAACAGCAGTTACCCCAAATCTGGCTGGTAGTTTCAACTTTACATGTACGGATTCAACTGTGATTGCAGGAACATTCAATTCGGCTACGCCTTAATGATATTATGTTTTTCCTTTAAACAGCTTACAATACCCACTCCTTCAAGGCATCGGCTATTTTGCGGTCGTTGCCCAGGCGTGGCACTTTGTTTTGCCCACCTAGTTTGCCTATCGACTTCATGAATTCTATAAAGGCATTTTTCTTCATCAGCCTTATTTTCAGTGGTTGCAGTATGCCACCACTTATCAGGTCTTCATAGTAAATGTTCTTAGCACGCAGGTGTTTATCTACGGTAAGTGCAAATGCCGCCATATCTGACGGTTGTGTTTCGAACTCCACAAACCACTCATGATATGGCAAACCCTCTGTAACCTGTATGGCTGGCGCTATGGTGAACTCTGTGACATGCGCTCCGTACTCTTTAGCAGCATTCATAATGGCATATTCTACCTCTTCGCCTATTACATGCTCACCAAATGCTGATATAAAATGTTTGATACGCCCTGTAACTACCAGCCTATAAGGATTGGTGCTTACAAACCTCACTGTATCGCCTATGCTGTAGCCCCACAAGCCAGCATCAGTGTTGAGTATGAGTGCATAGTTTTCACCTGTTTTCACCTCGCCCAGCGATAGGCGAATTGGGTTTTCCTTGTGTATGTCGCTCACCGGTATAAACTCGTAAAACATACCTGCATTGGTGTTGAGCAGTAGCCCTTCTCCCCCTATCTGATCTTGAAAGGCAAAAAATCCTTCTGATGCCGGAAAGGTTTCTATCATATCTACATGCCCACCCAGGCTATCTAGCAGTCTGGCTTTGTAAGGCTCAAAGTTTACCCCACCATGCACTATGACCTGTAGTTTTGGGAAAAGCTCTTTTATTTTTTTACCCTCATTCCGTGCGCTCAGCCATTCAAAGTACATCTGCATCCATGGTGGTATGCCGCTTATCAGCGTCATATTTTCGGTCATGGTTTCGTTTACTATATTATCCAACTTCACCTCCCAGTCTTCTATACAGTTGGTTTCGTAGGTGGGCATCTGGTTGCCACGTAGGTAGCGTGGCACATAATGGTTCACAATGCCACTGAGCCTGCCTGTAGGTATACCTCCCACACGCTCCATCTCGGGCGAGCCCGAAAGGAATATCATTTTACCATCGGCAAACGAAGTATTGCCGCTTTCTGCCATGTAGCACAGTAGTGCATTGCGTGCCCCATTTATATGGTTGGGCATCGACTCTTTCGATATCGGGATATATTTTACCCCACTGGTGGTACCAGATGTTTTGGCAAAGTATATGGGTCTACCCTTCCACAGCACATTTTGGTCACCTTTTTTTATCTTTTCTATGTAGGGTATAAACGCTTCGTAATCGCGAATGGGTACAGCCTTCTTAAAATCTTCGTAGGTTTTCACCTCGCTCAGATTGTGGTCTTTCCCAAAAACTGTCATTGCTCCGTTCTTAAGCAGGTACTGTAACACTGCCTGCTGATCTGCTACTGCAGTAGCCATACCCTTGCGCACCTTAGTGTGAACTATGGATGCATAAGAACGAGCAAGTAACGATTTGATTTTCATGAGCAATTCTGTATTGGTGAGTAAAGTTAATAATTAATTTATGCGGGGCTGTATTGCAAAAGTTAAAGGTTGTGACGATAGGGTGCAAAACAACTGAAGGCACAAACAATAGAGAATAATATACATAAGTGTAGATATGACACGAACAACCAGGATTTAATTACTGCGAAGGGCTACTGTTAAACTGAAAACCATAAACTGGAAATGCCCTATATTGTAGCACTGAAATGAAAGCATGGAATTACATAGCGCTTTGCATACTGACGTCGGTAATGCTGATGGTGATAGCTCTATACAATGGTTTTCCGCTGGTAGATGCCGACAGTGCTGCATACATTGAGCAGGCTATATATCCGCACTTTACACCAGAGCGAACACCATTTTATGGTTTGTTTCTGCGTGTAGCCAGTTTA
>JBIKKS010000036.1:0-9393 GCA_044360235.1 Flavipsychrobacter sp.
GGGTTTGCCAGTCGTCATCACAGTCTTAAGTGTAGAGCTTAGTTCTTTATTTTTTGCTGGCTTTGCTGAAGAGGTCTACAAGGTCCCATTCTATACTTTTGCTCACAGTTTCGGTGATACGTCCCAATTCTTGCCCGTTACTATCTGTAAATAAGATAGTGGGCAACAACGATACTTTGTATTTATTCACTAGCTCTGCACCTGCTGTTGTGGTGGTAGTTTTAGCTCTATCCATGCCTATCAGTACTATGTTTTCATAGTTGATGTCAAGGCTAGATAATAGTTTGTAAAATTTAGGTAGCAGATTTTGTGAGTCTTCGCACCAAGTGCCAATAAACAGGAGGATGTTGTAATTGCGTATGGTACTACGCAAATAGGGTAGTGTTAGTGTATCTGGTTTGTATGCATTAATGCCACTATCTAGCCATGCAAAGGTGGGCTCCGAGGCCATATTGTGAAAGGTGAATATGCCTTTGTATACCAGATGTCCTGTTTTTTCGTCTTTGCTAGTTTCGTATGCTGTAGCTGTTGTCGCTATGGGTTGTTGTAGTGTATCCATGTGTGGGGTTGGGGTGGGCTTTATGTGTGTTACAGGTATCTGTGCTATGGTAGACCCAGATACTCCTAACATACCCAATACAGAAAGACAATAGAATATGTGCTTCATGATAGTAATGACAAGATGTTATCCTAGTTGTTTGCGAAGGGCAATGAGTTTGGTTTTAAGCAGCAACAGAGATGTTTTCAGATCTACCGTAGTTACATCCATATTGTTTTTGGTTTTCAGTTTGGCTTTTGCACCACTTATCGTAAAACCTCTTTCTTTGGTAAGGTGATAAATTGCCCTTAATTCTTTTACCTGCTCTGGCGTAAATAATCTATCACCTTTGCGGGTAGTACGAACTTTGAGTTTGAATTCATTCGTCCAGAACCGGATATGAGATGTCTTTACTTTGAAGAAGTCTGCTACTTCACCAATGGTATAATATTTTTTCTCGCCACTCCAGTCTTCTGGTATTATATCTTCTGGTGTATTTTTTTCTTTTTTAGCGGGTTTTATAGGTTTGCTTACTTGCTCTGTTATTACATCAGCTAGGGGGCTTTCACTGTCTGTTTCGCTCTCTGTTGAGGATAACAAGACTTGATTTTCGTATTGAGCTATTACAATTTCGTACTCCGCTATCGTTGTAGACGCTTCACTGTCATCTATGGTTGAGTTGTTGTAGTCTTCATCAGTACTATTGTTGCCATCAGGCAACACATCGCTATATATCTCTTCTGCCTCTTTGTCTATTGTAGTGTTGAATTCAGATGTCTGTTCAGCATCATTACCGTGTAGTGCGTCTATCAGTGTGTCTGTTTGAGACGTTTCTGTACTGCCATCAACAACTGCATAAAACAGAGTATTTTCTTTTACTATAACAGGTGTTGTGAAAGTGTCATTGTTTTCTACAGGGTTCTCACTGATGGTGTACTCGTTTTCAGAGTCATCCCCTTCTTGCACCAAAGCATCTTTAGAGCGCACACGACCTTTGGCAGCTGGTTTGGCTGGTTCGTTTACTATCTCTTCTCCAAAGAGTGTGAGTATGCGTGTGGTGCTCATTTAGCTACAATTTACTGCATTAGTGGTCTTTATCTGTTTTCAGAAGAATAAGGGTGAGATTATTTTACCGGATCTGGAGCAGCTTGTTTTTTCTTCAGCGCATCAATCTCTTTTGCTTTCTGACTTTCTTGTTTTTTTGTTTCTTCCAATTGTTTGTTTATTTCTGCGTTTTTCTCTGATATGCTTTTTAGTTCCAGTTCTTTAGCTTTTATAGAAGCCGCTGTTGCCATGTCGGTATCTAATGTTTGCAGCAGAGTTACAATATTTCTGGCTAGTTCAGGTTCATTGGCGGTAGTAACGTAGTTGTCATACCCTTTCGATGCACAGAAATAGAAAGTGGTTTTGCCTTTTTTACCTCTCACTTTATAATAGTAATCCGCTTTGTTGTTGGGTATAATAGTAGACCAAGATACACCACGATATATGCTGAACCCTTTTTTGCGGGCACTTCGCTTTAGGTTGGCACTAGCTAGTTTGCCTTCTATGGTTTCCACAGCCAGACTTTTGTCGTATTTATAGGTAGTACTGAAGCACCAAAGTTTGGTTTTGGCCATTTTGGCACTACCTTCTTTAATTTCTATGTTTTGTGCAGATACAGTGAACGGGAAAAGTGCAATAAGCAATAAAAAGCGTACTATTCTCATGAAATTAATTTTATATACTGGTTTGCTATAAATGTTATACGCCATAAAATTACAACAAATAGCTAATATGCTAGTACAGACGAAATCTAACCTGCAAATGATGTGAACAAACAAAGCAATTGGGCTTTTTTGAAATGATTTAAGGTAGTGATGCAAAGTAGCATATTTAGTATATTGCATGCCTCATGAACGCATTTGAAATACGAGGTGGCAAACAGCTTCAAGGCACCATAACGCCACAAGGCGCAAAAAATGAAGCACTGCAGGTACTATGTGCAGTGTTGCTCACAGATGAAGTAGTGACACTTAATAATGTGCCTGACATAGCAGATGTAAATGCGCTGATAGAGCTACTGCAAGATATGGGCGTGCGTATAGATCGTCCCATACCCAATAGGATAGTGTTGCAGGCCAACAACATAGATCCTGATTACTTTACTACACCAGGTTTCAGGAAAAAATCAGGTAAACTAAGGGGGACAGTGATGCTAGCAGGACCAATGCTGGCAAGATTTAAAAAAGCATACATACCACAACCGGGAGGCGACAAAATAGGTAGACGCAGACTGGATACGCATATAAGAGGATTCGAGCGATTGGGAGTAGGGTTTGAATATGATGCAGAAAATCAGTTGTTTACTATGACTGCCCATAAGCTGGTGGGTACAAATATGCTACTTGAAGAACCTTCTGTAACAGGAACCGCTAATATACTCATGGCTGCAGTGCTTGCTGAGGGGGTAACTACAATATATAATGCCGCATGCGAGCCCTATGTGCAGCAGTTGTGCCTGATGCTGAATAGTATGGGGGCAAAAATAACTGGTATCAGTTCTAACCTGCTTACTGTAGAAGGTGTGGAAAAGCTAAGTGGATGCGAGCATAGGTTGCTGGCTGACATGATAGAGGTTGGCTCTTTCATAGGGTTGGCGGCTATGACAAAAAGTGAGCTAACGATTAAAAATGTAGATCTTCCTCAGTTAGGGTTGATGCCTGATATTTTCAAGAGACTGGGGATAGAGCTGGAAATAAGAGGAGACGATATATATGTGCCTTCTCAAGAGCAATACCGAATTCAGAAATTTATAGATGGATCTATTTTGACAGTATATGATCACCCATGGCCTGGGTTTACACCAGATCTTATAAGTATAGTGCTGGTAACTGCAACTCAGGCTAAAGGTACAGTGCTGGTGCACCAAAAGATGTTTGAGAGTAGGTTGTTCTTTGTAGATCGGCTGATAGAAATGGGGGCCCAGATAGTGTTGTGTGACCCTCATAGAGCAGTAGTAATAGGGCTTGACAAACAAGTGGCGTTAAGGGGCATCAATATGGTGTCGCCAGATATACGTGCTGGTGTAGCTTTGCTAATAGCGGCACTATCTGCCAGTGGCAAAAGTACCATACAAAACATACACCAGATAGACAGGGGATATGAACGAATAGATGAGCGGCTTAATGCACTGGGAGCAGATATACGACGAGTGAACCTGCAGTAGCAATATTCCCTCTTCATTGTATTTCAGTTTTGAATTTGAATATGAGCCACCTATATGTTGTTGTTTATATTATGTGTGTGTTGCTAACAATACAAACATGCATTGCGCCATATTTAGCGAGGAGTTTTTAGTATGGAATATTTTTAAAAGGTAAAAATTGAGCGTTAAATGAGCAATAATTGATTAAATTATAACATTTATCTGATTGGTTGTATTTGGTGTAAAATATTATGTTGGTTTGTAGATGTGATTAAAAAATAGATGTGTTGCCATAATTGCCTGTTCGTTATGATTTTTTGAAAAAAATAACGTACTTTTCGGTCTGCATATTATTTTTAGTATGTTTACTCTCCATTTTGTGAACTTTTTTTAACAAAAAGAAGGTTCATCATGGGGGTGTAGTATGTTTTTTTTGGTGAAAATTAGGTTGAAAGAACAGTTTAGGAGTTATTAAATGACTGCTAAATCTGGCGGTAAAAAGGAAAAAATAATTTTATTAAACACGGTAGTATGAATAGTTTCTTACGAGCGCAATTCAAGTATTTTTCAAATAGTGCTATCAGCAAATTAGTGCCTTCTGGTATTAGTATGTTATGTAGTATAGTGGCTTTTCTTGCCTTGCTGTTACCGGCGAGGTCTATAGGGGCTATTGGGTTTTCAGGGGCTACTTTGAGTCCTGCTACACAATTGGTGTGTAGCGGTGGCTCTGCTACTATAACGCTCAACCCTACTACTTGCTCATTGGCTGGAGTACTAGATTGGAGTGCAAACTACGTTGTAGATTCATCCAATAACGCTGGTGTTACGTGGTCAGCAGTAGCTACCGGAACTGTAACAGCAGCATCACCTACAGTCGTTTATACTACGCCAGTTCTTACCTCTACAGCATGCTACACACTGACTTACAGAATAAGACTTACAGGTATTATACAACCTTGTATTCCGGGTAATGTTAACTTCAACTCTACAAATGTTAGCGTAAATGTATGTCCCAATCCAGCAGCTATAGCATGTAACACACCCGTTTGTTTTGGTGACAGTATAACATTGTGTAGCGCTACACCCGGCGGTTTGTGGAGCAGTGGAACACCAGGTACTATGGCTGTGGTTAATCCTATAACAGGACGTATAACACCCGCATCACTTACTGGTGGCACAGCTACAATTAGTTATACAGTAGCAGGATGCTCCGCAACTACTACCGTTACTGCTTATCCTACACCAGCCGCTATTGGTGGTGCTACTAATGTATGTCAGGGAAGTACTACATTATTTACAAATGCTACTTTAGGTGGTACTTGGTCTAGTAACAACACGGCAATAGCCACTGTCGGTGCGGCAACCGGTGTGGTTACAGGAGTTACTGGAGCCAGCACTACTACTATTACTTATACACTTGCTCCGGGTGGTTGTTTCACCACAAAAGCAATTTCTGTTAATCCTCTGCCTTCAGCTATTTCAGGTGGGCTTACTGCTTGTGTAGGTACTACAACTACTCTTTCTTCTACACCTACTGGTGGTAACTGGATTAGCCAAATACCTTTCGTAGCTACCGTAGGGATTTCTTCTGGTGTAGTAACAGGTGTTAATGCTGGTTCTACCAATATTACTTACTCCTTGCCAGTTACTGGTTGTAGAACTATAGCTGTTGTTACAGTTAGTCTAACTCCAGCTCCTATAACAGGCACACTGAGCCTATGCCGTTTTGCTACTACCACACTTAGTACCACAACACCAGGTGGTGTGTGGGTAAGCCTGAACACATCAGCAGCAACTGTAAATCCTACTACAGGAGTAGTGACAGGTGTGACTGCTGACACTGCTACTATAGTTTATTCTTTGGCTTCAGGTTGCGTTACTAGTGTTGTTGTTACTGTAAATGCCGCGCCTACTGCAATATTCGGTCCTTCTACTGTATGTTTAGGTCAGTCAGCCAGCTTTGGTAGTACACCCGGCGGCGGTACATGGAGCAGTAGTGTACCTGCTACAGGTACTATAGGTATTACTACAGGTTCTTTTGTGGCTCTAGGCGTAGGTACTACGTCACTTACTTACACTCTACCAGGTTCGTGTGTTATCTCAACTACTGTAACAGTATCTCCATTACCCAACCCTATTACGGGTACTGCTGTAATATGCCAAGGGCAAATAACAACTATGAGCAGCACTACTTCTGGTGGTACCTGGACAAGCAGCAATGCTGGTGTGGCTACAATAGATACATTCACTGGTAGTGTAAATGGTATATCCCCCGGTGCTGTATTGATAACTTATTCTTTGCCTACTGGCTGTGCTACTACTGCATTTGTTACAGTTAATCCATTACCAGCACCTATCACAGGTCCGGGTAGTGTATGTGTGGGTAATACTGTATTACTAAGCACTACTACTACAGGTGGTACATGGAGCAGCAGTATACCTCCTATTGGTTCTATAGGGTCATCAACTGGTTTATTTTCTGGTTCTATACAAGGTTTTACAGTTGTTACTTACATTATAACAGCTACAGGCTGTCAGGTAAGTAGGGTAATGACAGTAAATCCTAATCCATTCCCGATAGATGGTACTTTGACAGTGTGTGTAGGGTCAATAACAGTTCTTACCAACTCATCACCCGGTGGGCCAGGTACTTGGAGCAGTAGTAATTCTGCTGTAGCACCTATCAATACGTCCACAGGCGTAATCACTGGTACATCTGCCGGCACAGCAACTATAGTATTTACATTGCCTACAGGTTGCAGAGTAGATACTACAGTAACCGTAAATCCACTACCAGCACCTATCACAGGCTTTGCTAGCACATGTATAGGTTTCTGTACTCCATTATCATCAGCCACAGTAGGTGGTGCTTGGAGTAGTTCAGATCCAACAGTTGCTACTGTCAATCCGTCTACAGGTTTAGTATGTGGTCTTACAGCGGGTACAACATACATATCTTACACACTAAGCACAGGTTGCTTCACGCTGGTATTAGCTACAGTAGATCCTGTGCCTCCGCCACCCACGGGTGTGCTGAGTATATGCGTTGGTGGTACTACTACACTTAGCCATGTAACTCCGGGTGGTACGTGGCAGAGTAGTGATACTATTGTAGCCAAAGTGTTTTTGGGTACAGGACTTGTCACAGGATTTACTGCTGGCACAGCTAACATTACTTACACTACAGCTGCTGGTTGTACTTCATTTACTACGGTTACTGTAAACCCAGTACCTCCTGCTACAACAGGTACACTATATATGTGTGCTGGTAACAGTACTACACTATCAAACCTCTTCCCTGGGGGAGCATGGACCAGTACAAATACTGTTGTAGCAACAGTTTCCAGCACAGGGTTGGTAAACGGTCTTAGTGCTGGTACTTCAATAATCAGTTACACATTACCATCAGGTTGTGCTGCTCTTACTACAGTTACAGTATATCCTCTGCCAGCTATACTAGGTTCTGTATTGGTTTGTCCAGGTATTGCTTCCACACTTACAGGTTCGCCAGCGGGTGGCTTGTGGGTGAGTGCATCTTCTACTATTGCTACTATAGGTTCTTTGTCTGGTAGCGTAATAGGAGTCAATCCTGGTACTACTACAATCACTTATACATTGGCAACTACCTGTCGTAGCACTGCCATAGTAACCGTGCAGCCATTACCTGCGCTTATTACAGGGCCTACTTCAGTATGTCAGGGTTCTACTATTACATTGCTCAACTTTACAACTGGTGGCGGTACATGGTCTAGTAGTAACTTTGCTGTAGCTACCATAGATGCAGGCGGTTTATTAACAGGTGTAAGTGGTGGAACTACTACTATTACCTTTACTGCAAATACAACCGGTTGTGTTATCACTACAACAATAACCGTTAATCCATTGCCGGGTGCAATAGGTGGTCCCTCGGTGCTTTGCGTGGGCTCTACAGTCACGCTTACCACAAGTAGTACTGGTGGTAGCTGGAGCAGCAGTGGTTCAGTTGCAACTATAGGCTCCTCTACTGGTGTAGTGACTGGTGTAAGTGATGGTACTGAAATAATAACTTACACATTGCCTACAGGCTGTTTCACATTGTACACAGTTACTGTTAATCCATTACCATCTGGCATATCAGGTGCTCTGGTTGTTTGTAACGGATTCACAATCACTCTTAGCAGTGCAACAGCTGGTGGTACTTGGTCTATAGCGCCTACCACTGTAGCCACAATAGATACGGTTGGGGTAGTAACGGGCCAATCGGCAGGTACTGCTGTAGTTACATATACTTTACCTACTGGTTGCGTAACAACTGCAGTAATTACAGTTAATCCGCTTCCTGCTCCTATCACTGGCTTACTGAATATATGTGTAAACGATAGCGTAACGCTGTTCAACACAGTAGTAGGCGGATCTTGGAGTACAGAGAATATTTATATTGCAGTCATTGACCCAGCAACTGGGTTACTAGCAAGTGTATCTGCCGGTACAGTAACTGTTAGTTACACTTTACCTACCGGTTGTTACACAACTGCGGTAATGACTATTAATCCTATTGTACAACCTATTACAGGTCCGCTTACAGCCTGTGTGGGTGCAAGTGTAACCCTTGCAAACGTAACTACTGGTGGTAGCTGGAGTAGTAGCAACTTGTCTATTGCTACAATAGGTTCTGCTACGGGTGTAGTAACTGGTATAGCTCCGGGTACTACTATCATTACTTACAGACTACCATCAAGCTGTCCTCGTTTGGTTGTGTTTACAGTTAATCCTTTGCCAGCCTCAATAACTGGAGCCCTGACTATATGTCGTGGCGATACTTCAGTGCTAGCTAGTGCTACACCAGGTGGTACTTGGAGCAGTAGCAACCCTGGGGTAGCATTTATATTTATGCCTACCGGGCAAATGATAGGAATAACGGCAGGTACATCGATAATCACTTATATGTTGCCTACTGGATGTTTAACAGCAAGTACAGCGGTTATTAATCCTTTACCTACCGCCACTAGCGTAACTGGTACCCGCACTGTGTGTGTGGGTTCGATATCATTCTTAGGTAACACCACTTTCCCAGGTGGTACTTGGAGCAGTCAGAACCCATTAATTGCAACTATTAGTACAGGACCAGGCTCTGGTGGCGGTATACTAACAGGTATTGCAGCAGGCACTACAACAATAACCTATACCTTGCCTACAGGTTGTGATACTACATTTACTGTAACAGTTAATCCTTTACCATTAGCTATTACAGGTGTAGCATCAGTATGTGCTGGCGCCACAACTACACTGAGCAATGCTACCCCAGGTGGATCGTGGACCAGCAGTAATCCTACTGTAGGTACAATAAATTCAACAACGGGTGTATTTACAGGACTAGTGCCCGGCAACACTGTTGTTAGTTATGTTATAACTGGTACAGGATGTCAGGTAAATATTATAATGACCGTTAATCCTAATCCAGCTCCTATAAATGGTGTAACTGAATTGTGTAATGGTACAAGTGGAATATTGTGGACTACATCTACTGGTGGTGGATGGGGTAGCAGCAGTGGTTTTGTAACTTCTGTTACTGCATTCTCGGCAGCGTTTGATTCCGCAGTAGTTACCGCATTGAATGTTGGTGTAGATACCATCATTTATACTCTACCTACAGGATGTAGCACCAGAACTATAGTTACAGTAAGAGCAC
>JBIKKS010000037.1:0-9255 GCA_044360235.1 Flavipsychrobacter sp.
ACGTATACCACTCACTTTCCTCATAGTCAATACCTACCACTACTACAGAAACAACTGGATATTGCTGAGCGATTGTTGCCGGGTAAAGTTGCCCCAGACTTTCAAACCAGCACAATAGCTGGCAATTAACTAAACCTTTCCAACATTCAAGACACAGTAGTGTATGTCACTTTCTGGGCTAGCTGGTGCAAACAATGTGTAGGAGAAATGCGTATGATGGAGCGCAAAGTAAAACCACTTTTTGTAAACAAACCAGTACGTTTTGTGTATGTATCGCTCGATGAAGATACCACAGTGGCCAAGCAGGTTATCAATCAGTTTAAGGTATACGGCTATCACACCTACACCTCGGGAAGCTGGTATGCCGATATAGCTGTAAAATACGGCATACAAGCCCTCCCCGCCTATTTCCTAATAGATAGAAACGGGAGGTTTGCGGTCAGCAATCCACCCACGCCCCAGCACCCTACCGATCTCATTGTGGCTATTTCGCGCCTGTATTAACTATGCACGTCTTGTTATAGTTTACCCAATGCTGTTCTGAAGCTATTTATATCTTCTTCGGTAGTATCCCATGCACACATTAGGCGTACTTCATGTGTGTCGTCTTTCCACACATAAAAAGGATAATGCTCTTGCAGCGGCTCATACCAGTGCCTGGGTATTTCAGCAAATACTGCATTTGCTTGTACAGGTCTGGTTATTTTCACTTCTTTGTTTGCTACTAGTGCTGCGTTCAGTTGTTGTGCCATCCTATTAGAGTGGCTGGCTGTTGTACGCCATAGTTGGTTATGCAGCATTGCCTCAAACTGAGCTGCTATGTACCTGGTTTTAGAAGCCAGCTGCATTACCTGTTTATGTTTGTAAGCTATGTTTTTTGCCAGTTCTTTGTTGAACACCACTACTGCTTCGCCATACATCATACCCGATTTGGTGCCACCCAGCGATAAAATATCTGCGCCGGCTTCTGAGCTTATTTCAGCCAAACTACAGCCCAAGGAAGAGGCTGCATTGAAAAACCTTGACCCATCAATATGCAAGTACAGCTCATTCTCTTTACATACCTCACTTAGTGCTTTTATTTCTGCTGCAGTATACACCGTTCCGTATTCGGTAGACTGTGTGATAGACAGCATAGTTGCTTGTGCATAATGCACATCGCCCTTCCTTATCAATCGGGCAGACAGAATTTCAGGTGTCAGTTTACCTTCACTATTAGACGGTAAGGGGAAGAATCTGCAACCTGTAAATGTTTCAGGGGCTGAAGATTCGTCACAATATATATGAGAAGTATCTGCACACAGCACTGCATTGTGCGACTGTGTAGCACTCGCAATACTCAGCACATTGGCACCAGTACCATTAAACACAAAATATACCTGCGCATCACTGCAATTAAACTCTTTTCTGAACAGCGCTAGAGTTCTGGCGGTTATGTCATCTGCCCCATATGAACGAACATGATTATCGTTGGCTGCCGTCAAAGCCTGCATTACTTCTGGCAACACTCCTGCATAATTATCACTGGCAAAACTCTTCATTGTCGCTATTTTGATGGTAAATTTAGTTGTTTTATGTACTTTAGAAAGCATTAAATAATCAGTGTGATGAAGTATGCATTTCTGCTCACGTTGTCGCTGGCTATGTCTGCAGTGCTTTTTGCCCAGCGCACAGTAAAACTACATAACCTCTGGGCAAAACCGCAGGTTCATGTGTTGTTCGAAGGCTATACTCTTTCCTTTAAAATAAAGGATATAAATAGAACAATACAAATACTAAACGAAACAGGCGACACCACTTATGGCATTACATCCGGTCTCGATACTTTGCGCCAATATCCTCTAGAGTTATACCCAGGATTAAGAGTGCAATACCGAAATTCACTCCAACCCCTTATGCAGCGAGGCGTAGCTTGTTTTCTATTATTGTCGGGTCAGGCACATATAGTCAATAAAAGAAAGAAAAAACTAAAGGAGATTGTGCCAAATATCCTACCTGTAAAAGGAGATGATGAGCTGGCTTACGTAAACTTCTACGACCCTAAAAACAACAAACTCCTATTCTCGGGCTGTATGCCTATAGGGCTCTACAACAGAGATTTGGGCATCGATTACTAACCACAGTTACATAAATACTGTTACTCGTGCGACTTACGTGGATAATTGAAGAGCAAACTGGTTAAAACAGGGATGAAAAACACCGATACTGTAATGAGTGTTATACCTACATCGGCAGTGTGGCTACCCAGAAACACCGAAAGTGATGCCTGCGGATAAAAATGTTCATACAGCGACAGCACCAACTTCACACCCAAAATAGCGATTACCAAAAATGCAGAGGTCTCCAAAAATGCATATTTCTCCATCAGCTTCACAAACCATTGAGCTATGAAGCGCATGGCTAGTATACCTATAAACACACCTATGCATACCAACACAATGTTGGGGGTAAAAGCCACTGCCGCAAAAACATTATCAATAGAAAATGCCATATCCATAATCTCTACCAATGCTACGGTGGCCCAGAAATTGCCTATTTTGCCTACGGTAGCTCTGTAAAACCAGTTTGACTTTTTATCTATTACATCATCGGTTTTAGTGGTCGTTTGTTTCCCCTTCCACCAGTTATACACTAAAAACAGAAGATACAAACCTCCTATTGGCTTCAGCCACCATATTGTGATAAGCACTGCCGCAAACAACATAGCAAGCCCTCTGAAAAAATACGCACCCCAAATACCATAACGCAATGCTCGGTTTCGCTCGTCTTCTGGCAAATCCATTACCATAGTGGCCAATACAGCTGCATTATCTACAGACAAAAGACTTTCTATCAATATCAGATTTCCTATTATTGCCAAAGATGGCAGCGGGTTACTAATAATCTGATTGATCATCTCTTCCATAACTATAGTATCTAGTTTTTTTATTCGAGTGCAAATTACTCGATTTATTATCAGCCTCCTTCTTCTATTCCTGTTCTTTATCAATGATTAGCAGAACAGAATGAGCATTTTATACAAAAGCAGCTCAATATTTATCCTCACAAATTCAGAGGTACTACATAGTTTTGCACTCAAATCTATTATGCCTAAAATTCCATTCTGGATATTTGTTATCATAGCCATTGTTTACTTCACTGCTGTCAGGGTAGACACAATGGACGTAGACGCTTCACAGTATGCCGAAATAAGCCGGGAAATGATGGAAAGCGGCAGCTATCTCCAGATATTCGACCGTGGCATAGACTATCTCGACAAGCCCCCACAACACTTTTGGTTCAGCGCCGTTTCTATGCGCATCTTTGGTGTAGGCAATTTTGGGTACAAGTTGCCATCTATATTATTTGCCCTCTGGTCTTTGTTTGCCACGTGGCGGCTGGGCAAGTTGTTATACAACGATGTCACAGGCAGAATGGCTGCACTTATATTGGCTACCTGTCAGGGCTTGTTCCTTATTACTAACGATGTTCGGTGCGATACCATTCTTATGAGTTGTGTCATCACGTCCATTTGGCTCATTCAGGAATGGGTTGTTGGCCGCAAGATCAAGTATCTTTTGTGGGGTAGTGCAGCTATAGCCTTGGGCATGATGACCAAAGGACCAGTTGCCCTTATGGTGCCGGGTTTTTGTTTCGTTACAGATTGGGTATTACGTCGTCAATGGCGAAATTTTCTTACACCAGCGTTCCTACCAGCACTCTTTGTCATAGCCATATTACTTATACCCATGAGTATTGGTCTCTATCAGCAGTTCGACCTCCAACCCCACAAGGCTGTAAATGGCACCACTGGTGTATCTGGTTTACGTTTCTTTTACTGGTCTCAAAGTTTTGGCAGGCTCACCGGCGAAAGCCCATGGAACAACGGTGCTAAGCTCGACTTCCTCATGCTCAACATGTTGTGGTCCTTTCTGCCTTGGATATTTTTATTTCTTACCGCACTTGTTGTTAGCATAGTCACCACTATTCGGCAGCATTTTCGTCTTGTTGCTGGTCAGGAGTGGCTTACTACAGGGGGCTTCTTATTAGCTTACCTCACATTAGGTTCGTCAGCCTATCAGTTGCCCCATTATATATTTGTAGTTTTTCCGTTGGCAGCCATACTTACGGCAAGCCTCCTGCACAAAATGGTAGTACAGGGTAGCTATCCTTCGCTGTTGCGCATCATGGCACCAATACATACTGTTGTCTCTTTTTTATTGCTTGCTGCAGTGGGTTTGCTTATTATAGTGGTGTTTCCGGCAGGCACAGTAGTTGTTTTAGTTTGGGCAATGTGTGTTGCTGGGTGGTTATACCTTGCGTTCTCTCACAAACTTAAATCAGCCCGTTTACTTTGGTTACCTGCAGTAGCTATTATTATCGTTAATCTATTCCTTACCAATTGGTTTTATTATCCGCTTCTGGGTTATCAGCTAGGGTCTCAGGTAGGTAGGTACATGCACACCCACCACATTGACCCAGCCACTGTAATGATATACAAACCCGAAGACCCACTCAATGCGCTGCATTTTTATGCTCAGGGTGCAATACCTGGTACAGATACATCAGCTGCACTTATTCGCAAGTATGTGCTCACTATGGGTAAAGGATACAAAAGCCTTACGGATCAAGGCTACAATTTGTCTATAATCAAAGAAGGCTCGTATTACAAGGTCAGCGAACTAACCTTACCTTTCCTCAACCCTGCTGCACGCAGTGCTGAGGTGCGCCATTATTACCTGCTTAGCATAATACCCAAAACTCTTAAACTTTAAGAATCATTTCCGTTTGCTGGTTGCTGGTATCGTCACAGTAGCTGGTGCAGAGTTAGGGCCTGTTACTCCGCGCACAGTTATTGCACACAGAGTATAAGTGGTGGTAGTGCCTGGTTCTATGCCTTCTAGTACATGCGCCTTTACTGTCTTGCCTAATATATTTTCATCTGCTATCAGCACGCCATCAGCATATAGCCTGAAGCCTAGCAGGTCTGCTACGTCAGGGTACACCCACATCAGGTACACTTTGCTCCCGTCAGTTACATTTTTTATGAAGTTTGGAGCAGGCAAATCTAAGCTCAGCGATTTAGCAACAACAGTGTCGCCTGGTTCACTCTCCATACCACTCAGGCTTAAAGCCCTTACAAAAAAGTGATAATCAGCAGCCAGTCCAGACTCTACAGTATAGGTATAGGAGGTAGTGCCTACCGGTAGCTTGTCTGCCAGTACATAATAGCGGCGTGTGCTTGGGTTGTAGGAGTATACTTTGTAGTTTTTGGTCACAGCATCACCATTTATTATACTATCCCAGCTTATACGCATCACAAATTTTTTGTGCTCTATGCCTCCGGTTACATGTGTATTTAATGGTTTAGGTGGGTCTATCATAGGAAAGTAGCTGTACAACATTTCCACGCCCGGCACTAGTGTTCGGTCATGATACAGTGCTACTACTTTCATTCTTATTTTGCTACTTACCGACGATCCTGTTTTGTCGATGTAGGTCCTTGTACTAGCAGGTAAAAGCTCAGATACGCGTTTGTATCCATCGGGCATATTGTCTTTCTCCACGTAAAAACCCTTTACATACTGCTCATCTTCTACCGGAAAGTTCCACTCTACAGTTATGCCATCTTTAAAATAAAAACCAGACGATAGCACATTTGTTACCAATGTCTTTTTATACTCAAGTGGATGTTGTGCAGGGTCATAAGTATATGATTTTATGATGCCCTCTATCCCAAACAATGATTGTGCACTAATACTGTATTGTTCAGCGGTAGATCCGCTCGCAGATACATCATCCCAACCAAAATCAGAAACATGTGCAGCATCTGCGCTCACTATGGGTAGCTCATTCAGCCTCATGCCTTTTTTGTAGATGTTAAACCCAGCCACATAACTGCTTTTCATCTTTTTTTCATCAGCTATCCATATCAGCCTGATACCCTTTTTGCCATTCCCTGCCTGCGATGTTATTTCTCTTATCACATTCAGATCCGGTATTTCGCCATAGTTCCACATGGCACTATCCAGCAACTCATTATTGCTATGCGAAAAAACACCATATTGATAATCGGTTTTTTGTGTAAGTGAGTGGTCTACATAACCAAAACCACACATAACCGATATATCAAAGTCCTGACCTGCTAGGTATATTATATCAAGTATTTCTTTGTCACTTTGTTTCCACTTAGTCAGAAAACTCGGGTAATCATACTCTTTCAGTTTACCAGCCTTTATCAGGTCCTTTAGTTTATTTTGTATTCGGGTGGCTTCTGTGTTGTCTTTTTCAAACATAGTCAGCGACTTTTTCACAGATATGCCTGGCAGCAAGGGTTCTGTGTTTAGCTTCACCCAGCTTCCCAGCCCATCTTTGCGTTTAATGTCAAAACCCGAAAAGTTTGAAGGAATACTATTCATAAACCATACCAGCTTCACGGTTTTGCCATCAGGGCTTTGTGCTAGTAAGTTGGTAGTTGTTTTTTGCCCTCGGCAAAGTAGAGAACAAGCTAATAAAGCACTAAAAGCAATCAAAATTGTTTTCATAAAGGATGAATAATGGTCATGTAAAAGTACAATATTTTGATACCGGACACCAATATAATGTCGGCCATCAACCTGATTTTAGTCAGGCAATATTATTAGATATATAAGTTTACTCTTGCCAGCACCTTACACATTTCACCTTTGTCACCAATATATCAATTGCTCCTTAGCTGAACAGGAATGCTATATCATCCTTGGTCAGTCGCTTCATAAATGCATTATCATCGCTTACCAGTTCATTGGCAAGGTTGCGTTTGCGTTCTTGCAGCTGCAGCATTTTTTCTTCCAGTGTATCCTTACATATCAGCCTATAGGCAAAAATGTTTTTTGTTTGCCCTATGCGGTGTGTCCTGTCTATGGCCTGCTGTTCCACTGCTGGGTTCCACCATGGGTCTACTATATATACATAGTCGGCTGCAGTAAGGTTAAGACCTATACCACCTGCTTTCAGCGATATCAGAAACACTCTGCACTCAGGGTTGTTCTGAAACTCCTGTATAGCTCGCTCTCTCTCTGCCGATGTGCTGCTACCGTCAAAATATACATGGCTAATACCTTCTTTATTCAGTTTTTCTTTTATCAGTGCCAGCATACCCAGAAACTGTGAGAAGATAAGCACCTTATGATCACCCACATTTTCAGTTATCTCACGGCTCAGCTCATCTAGCTTCACCGAGTAGTTGTGAAAACGTTCCTCTTCATTAAGTATTGCCGGTGAGTCACATATTTGCCTCAGGCGCGTTAGCCCTTGCAATATGTGCATCTGCGATCGTTCCATACCACGCTCTTCTATCATACCCAGTATCTGTGAGCGGTAGGTATTGCGGTAGGCCTCATATATTTTACGCTGCTCTGTACCCATCTCGCAATACAGAATTGTTTCTGTTTTTTCCGGTAGGTCTTTTGCCACCTGCTCCTTAGTGCGGCGCAGCAAGAAGGGGCGGGTTAGCTTGCGCAATTGTTGTTTTACCTCATCTTCCATAAACTTATCTATGGGTGTGGCAAACTCACTCATAAAAAACTCTCGGCTGCCCAGCATGCCGGGGTTCAGAAAGTTCATCTGAGCATATAGGTCAAAGGTATTGTTCTGTACAGGTGTACCGCTCAGAGCCAATCTGTTTTTACAGTTGAGCAGCAAAGATGCCTTAGCCACCTGCGATTGTGGATTTTTTATAGATTGCGACTCATCAAGCACTACATAGTCAAACTCTATGTCTCGCAGTCCTTTTATGTCGCTACGCATAGTGCCATAGGTGGTAATAATCACATCTGTGCCTTTGTAGGAGGCGGGCAACGGATTTCTTTTTGGGCCATGGTGTATCACATGTGTCAGCTCTGGTGTAAACTTTTTTATCTCGTTTTCCCAGTTATACATCAGTGTAGTAGGGCATACTACAAGAAAGGTAGCCTCAGGGTGCAGATTTTTGTAGTGCTGAAAATAAGCCAGTGTTTGCACTGTTTTACCCAATCCCATATCATCTGCCAATATACCACCCCAGCCAGCCTCATTGAGGAAGATAAGCCACTGAAACCCTGCCAACTGATAGGGGCGCAGAGTTGCTGCCAGATGCTCTGGCGGAACCACAAGGCTGTAATCGGTAGTAAGTATGTTTTCCAGCTTCTCTCTTTTCAGTTCCAGCTCTTCATGTAGGGTGTCTTCATCTATCTCAGACAGCAACTCATCCAGCACGCTGAAGTGAAACTTCTTCAATCTTACTTTGTTCCCCTTGGTTTCACCCATTTTCAGCAGCAAACCATATTTTTTCAGCCACTCATCAGGCAGTAGCCCTATCGAGCCATCGCCCAACCGAACAAAGTTCTGGCGTTGTGCCAGTGCTTTTTTTACTTCTATTATAGACACCGACTGATCTCCGAACGTAAGTTCTACCGAAGCATCAAACCAGTCTATACCACTGCTTACCTGTATCTGGGTTTGGGGTTTATGAACGTTTACCCTTAGGTTTTTCAGCCCTTCAAAACCCATCATTTCCACACCATGTTCCCGCATCAGCTCATTAAACCGGAAGAACCAATTGTTGGCAAGCACAGATGTGCCAGGCAGGTGAAAGAAACCTTCTCTTTTATTGTGCTGTATATCTGTATGCAATGTCATCAGCAAGTCCAGAAACTCCTGTTCTGCCGCTTCGTTGCGCTTCATTATGGTTACTATGCCGTTCTGGGGTTGTATCACATCCCCAAAGTACCCAGGTTTTATTTCCAGACTGCCATACATATACACTGGCTGCAATACCAGTGTTTGCTCTCGCTCATACAGATATACTCTGTATCCCGGTTTAGACTGATGTATATGTTCTATAAGCTCTTCTGAGAAGTGTACATGTACCAAATTGCTCCACTTCATCAACTTTTCACTCAGAAAAGTTTCCCACTTCCCACTATCTATCGTTAGTAGCCCGTCTGGCAGCAGTTCTTCAGCCAGTTGCACCTCTTGTATACTTCCCAGTGCATACAGGCAGTTGTCGTGCAGCAGCACAGCGGCATTAACTATTTCTACACTTTTGTGCGGTATAGCCTTAGAGTCTATGTTCCACTCCAGCTGCACCTTATACTTTTTACCTACTTTCTGAGCCACAAGTTGCGGGTGCGCCGCTCTGCCCGAGAAAGATACAGGCTCTATAGACTTAGAAGACAATGGTTTGCCTTTCTTTTTCAGGTATAGAAACGGGTGTGCCGAATAACGGTCTGCCAGTTTCTGGTACTTGGGTAGCAG
>JBIKKS010000047.1:0-8609 GCA_044360235.1 Flavipsychrobacter sp.
GCTTTTGGTGCTGTTCTGTAGCTGTTGACGGGTAACATTATAAACACGTAAAATGAGTGCCACTGTTTCTGCAATGCGCTCCTGACCTGTTTGGGCTACTTGTCGTTGTGCTTCTGCAATTTCAGCTTCTTCGAAAGAATTATATATTCTGATTTTTGATGACATTGATACAAAGATAAACTGAATATCGATGTGTTGCTGAAATCCTGTAAATTCTAAAATCCAGAAATTGTGTATCAGACAACAACAAACGACCAATTCACACAAACCCTAAAATCCAGAAACATGTAATGACTAATGAATAGGATAAACTAACTTTACAGGTAGTTACTCGGTCATAGGGTAGCCCACACCATCACACACGCAACAATCTATACGTTATGAAACTACATACTATCAATGCCGGATACTTCAAGCTCGATGGCGGTGCCATGTTTGGGGTAGTACCTAAGTCTATGTGGAACAAGGTAAACCCTGCCGATGATAAAAATATGTGTACCTGGGCCATGCGTTGCCTGCTCATAGAGCACGGCAACTACCGCATACTGGTAGATACAGGCATGGGCAACAAACAAGACGAAAAATTCTTCAGCCATTATTACCCCCATGGCGACGATAGTATAGAAAAAGGACTAGCAGCGTTAGGCCTCACCACCCTCGATATTACGGATGTGTTCCTTACTCACCTCCACTTCGACCATTGCGGTGGTGCCATCAAGCGCGATGGCGACAAACTGGTACCAGCGTTCAAAAACGCAGTTTACTGGAGTCATAAATCGCACTGGGATTCAGCCATCAACCCTAACGAAAGAGAAAAAGCATCTTTCCTCAAAGAAAACATACAGCCACTCATGGACAGCGGCCAACTGCGTCTGTTAGAAATAGCAGATGGCGACGAATGGATGCCCGATATTCGGGTAAGGCTGGTTAATGGCCACACAGATGCCATGATGCTACCACAAATCAATTGCAATAACCAAACCATTCTCTACTGTGCCGATTTGGTACCTAGCGTAGCTCATGTGTCTATGCCATGGGTGATGGCGTATGATATGCGCCCTATGGATACCCTTAAAGAAAAACGCCAGCTACTAGGCGAGGCAGTAATGAACAATTGGACATTATTTCTAGAGCACGACCCCATCAACGAATGTTGCACCCTTGAGCAAACCGACCGTGGTATAAGAGTGAAGAACGTACACACGCTAGCCGCTACGCACATATCAGCATAACGGCATTGGCTTACTCATCATATCGTAGCACTACCGGGTTGGCATCCATTAGGTTGCCCCGGTAGTTCATTTTTATATCTTCTATATATATCTTTACGTTAGGTCCGCTTTGGCTTTTTATCTTGTTTTTTAGCGAGTCGGTCAGTTCACCACCCGTCACATAGATAGGCCCGTAGAAGCCCTTGTTGGGCGCCAGTAGCGTAAACTTGTATTGTGTCACCCGGCAATTATTCACATCTGCCAGCAGCAACCCATTTTTTAGTATTTCCTGGCGGGTGGTAAGGGTGGGTGTCAGTTTGCCGTTTTTCAGCGAGGGCGCAGCTATTCTGCCCAATGTTATCACAGGCACTTTTTGTTGAGTGGTTTGTGCGGGTGCAGGTATGCCTATAGCCAGCATACAGCACACACACACCGCAACAGCTATAGGTCGCAATGCCCGAGCGTAGATATGTGGTTTAGGTATCAATCGTTGTAGGTATACTGTAGTGCGGGCGATGTAGCGTCGGTTTCATGGCAGTTGAGGTGTATGTCCTGTATGTGTACGGTTACCTTGGGGTAGTCCCATTTTTTTATCAGGTCTTTTTGCGTCTGCGACATTTCATTGCCATTCACATACAGCGGCCCGAAAAATGGCTGCCCAGGCGCACTCAGCGACACCGTAAACCCCGATACCTTGCAGCCTACAGAGTCTGTGATAAGGGTATAATTGGCCACCATCAGGTCATGAGTAGTGTTGTAGGTAGGTATGTTGGCTATCCACACACGTGGTGGGGGTAGTGGTTCGCTGGTTTTTTCTTTTTTGTTCTTTTGTCCATAACTCAGCGTAGCGCTGACCGACAGAGCAGTAACAATAAGTAAACGTTTCATGCAGAAAATTTGTCGAAAGTTACGCAAAACCTCAAAATCAATGCTGTAGGAAATGTTATAAATAAATCTGTGTTGAGTGTGCTAGATCCCCAAACTATTACCTCCACCCAAAAAAATATACCACATGCATTAAACCTTTTACTGGTAATATTGTCTTAGGAAGGTAAGTATAAACAACAACGCTGCATGCAAGCCGGCCACAACCTATATACCGATGAAGAAATAATCGCCTTGTTTGCCAAGGCAGATATGCAGCATACTGCCTTCACAGCGCTGGTGCACAAGTATCAGCAGCGGCTCTACTGGCACATACGTCGTCTTGTAGTCACCCACGATGATACAGACGACATTCTGCAAAATGTACTCATAAAGGTGTGGAACAATTTAGCCACCTTCAGGCAAGAGGCAAACCTGTTTACGTGGCTCTACCGCATAGCTACCAACGAAACCCTGTCTTGGCTCAATGCGCAAAAAAAATACGTAGCCGTGCCAATAGACGGTAATGACGAGTTTTTTCATAATCGGCTACAAGCACAGTCTCATTTCGACCCTTCCAAGATAGAGTGGCGATTGCAACAGGCCATAGGTACTTTACCCGAAAAACAGAAACTCGTGTTCTGTATGAGGTACTACGACGAAACACCCTACGAAGATATGTCACAGATAATGGGCACATCAGTAGGGGCGCTTAAGGCTTCTTACCACCACGCGGTAAAAAAGGTGGAAGAATTTTTAGGCAAGAATTAAACTATCTCTTTGTTTGTGAGTCATAAGAATACAATAAAATGAAAGAGGAAATAAACGACGAACTAAACATACTCAATAGCAGCCTGGCAGGTAGCAAAGTAGGTATGCCCTACAACGTTCCTGAAGGATATTTTTCGGAATTGGCACACAAGGTGCTACAAACCGATGAAGCCGATGGTAGCAACAACATACCTATGCATACAGCTATGCCGTATCTAGTGCCACCTAAATACTTTGATGGATTACCTAGTCAGGTTATAGAAAAAGCTGCACCGCAAAAGAAAAAAGCAATTTCGCTTTCTTTTACTACTATAAGGTGGGCAGCGGCGGCTATGTTGCTGGTGATGGTCGGTACAGCAGTTATAGTGTCAATGAACAGGCAAAGGACAGGTGTGTATAATGTAAATAGCCGTGTAGTGGTGGCAGACAGAGACATAGAGGCTTACTTTGCTGACAATACCCGCCCTGAAGTGGCTTTGATGCCCGATATTACCTACCTCACAGCTACAGATGTTCAGGCAAAAGAAATTATTTATTACCTCGACCAAACAGGATGGGATACCGAATATTACAATTGATAAACAAAAAATAGTATGAAAAAATCAAGACAGTCAATACAATTCATTGTATCTACTTTGCTTTTGCTCCTCTCTGCTTCAGCTGTGTTTGGTAGACAAACTAAACCCGCACAGCAACGAATACATGCCGCAAAGATGGCGTACATGGTAGACAGATTGCAGCTCACACCAGAGCAGTCTGCCGCATTTGTGCCAGTGTACAAAAACTATGAAGCCGATTTCAGGGCAGTAAGAGCACCTTTTGTCAAAAAGTATAAACTAGACGAAATGGAAGAAGGTCCCGGCAACATGACAGTGCGCCAATATGTAGAAGATGACCTAGACTATCAGCAACAGGTCATAGAGCTTAAGCGCGGCTACAACGACCGTTTTCTGAAAGTAATCACCAGTCGGCAACTGGCAGATATGTACATAGCAGAGCGCGAGTTCAAACAGATACTAGTGAAAAGACTAAAAAACATGAAGCAAAAACAACAAAACAAACAACAGAGTAAATAGTGGTTTGGATTATTTTCATTCGAAGTTTAGCATACATTCATTTTAATAACCTAAAAATTAAACGATGAAACATACAAAAAGTATCTACGTAGCTGGTTTGCTAGCCATAGCCATAAGCACTATGGTAGCCTGCAACAAAAAAGAAAAAGATGTTGATGATTCCAGCGATACTGGCTACGCCAGTGACCACACATTATCTGAGAAAGTTTACGATGATGTGGATGTTTTGGCAGACAGAGCCGCTGGTTATACTGGGTCCGGGAGTTTCAAAACTACGGCTTGCGGGTCTATTACAAAAGTACCTAATTTAATAACCATAGATTTTGGAACCATCAACTGTTTGTGTGCAGACGGCAAAAACAGAAGGGGCAAAATTGTTATTAACTATACTGGTGCTTATGCAGATAGTAACTCCACTCGTACTATCACCTTTGTCAATTACTACCAGAATGACAATAAAGTAGAGGGCATCAAAACTGTTACCAATATGGGCCGCAATGCTTTAGGTCAGCCATACTTCAATATAGCAGTGAATGGAACTATCACCAAGCCGGATGGCACTGTAATAACCCCAAATTGGGGGAGAGTGCGCACTTGGACAGCAGGTTATAACACCCTTGGCGACTGGACAGATGATGAGTATAAAATATACGGTTCAGGTACCATTATCAGGAGTGCAGGAGTGGTCAATGTAGCCATAGTAGATTCTATGCCACTTGTTATAGCTGCTAATTGCCAATGGATAAAATCTGGATCTATTGTATACACATTACCTGGCGGACGCAGCCGTACCCTAAATTATGGCAACATCCCGGCTTGCGATAATCAGGCTACGCTCACTTTTCAGCCAGCAGGTACTACCTTAGCTGTTACATTACCATAACAAAGAATAGGGGTTGATTATCTACATAAAGGCAGACTACCATGCGCAAGCTGGTGTCTGTCTTTTTTGTTTTTCTATTCATAATAACCAGTACTTTTAGCCTCACAACTACTGCTTTTGAGTACACCAGAGCAAATACTAAAACAATACTGGGGTTATGATGAGTTCAGGCCACTACAGCGAGCTATCATAGCCAGTATATTGGCCGGTGATGATACCCTTGCTTTGTTGCCTACTGGTGGGGGCAAGTCAGTATGTTACCAAGTACCTGCATTAGTAGCTTCTGGTTTGTGTCTGGTCATATCGCCGCTCATAGCGCTCATGCAAGATCAGGTAGGTAGGTTGCAGCAGCTAGGCATTGCCGCCGACTGTCTGCACTCCGGTATGCACTACAACGAGGTAAAGCAGATGCTCACAAAGGCTGTAGCAGGCGATTATAAGTTACTCTATCTGTCGCCAGAGCGACTGCAAACAAGGCTGTTTACAGATTATGTTAAGGAAATGGATGTATCTATGATAGCAGTAGATGAGGCGCATTGCATATCGCAATGGGGGCACGATTTCCGACCATCTTACTTGCTTATTTCAGATATCAGGTACATATTTCCCAGTGTGCCAGTGTTGGCACTCACAGCTACTGCTACTCCCGAGGTGCAGCAAGATATTGCTACTAGTTTGCGAATGAAGCAGCCTGCTGTTTTCAAAATGAGTTTTGCTCGTACCAATATTCATTATGCCGTCAATTACAGCGAAAATAAAAGCGGCGATACATTGCAAGAGTTGGCAATAGGCTGTAGTATTGTGTATTGTCGCAGCCGTAAACAAACCGAGAATATAGGTGCCTTTCTCAATAGTAATCATTCCTCTGCTGCCGTGTATCATGCAGGGCTAAGCCGCGACCTGCGCGATGAGGCTCAGCGCCAGTGGATGGATGGAGACGTGAATGTAATGGCTGCCACTACCGCCTTTGGTATGGGTATAGATAAGCCCGATGTGCGCCAGGTAGTTCACTACGATGCTCCTGAGCATCCCGAGGCTTACTATCAAGAGGCTGGCAGGGCTGGTAGAGATGGTCTGCCATCAGTTGCTACTGCCCTCTACAACAATGCCGATATCAAACGCCTGTACGATAGCACTGCGTTGCACTATCCGCCCGAGGTGTATTTGCGGCAGGTATATCAGGCGGTAGTAGAGTACCTGCAAGTACCCATAGCAGCACAGCCCGATAAGTATTTTGCTTTTGACTTGGAGGAGTTTTGCACCAGATTCAAGTTGCGCCCCACCGAGGCTATTCATGCACTCAAGCTATTGGAGCGCGAAGGTCTTTGGACACTCACAGATGCCGTTTACCGCCCTGCCACAGTGCAGTTTTTGGCTGATAGGCACACCCTCGATAGCCTGCAAAATTTTCATCCCAAGCTTGCATATGTATCTGTTGGGTTGCTGCGTATGTACAGCAGTATATTTCATTTCCCCACCCGCATCAGCGAAACAGCTGTAGCTCGCCAGTTGCGCATACCCCGAGACGAAGTAGTGCAGGCTCTGAGCAGAATGGTGGCAATGGGTGTTCTGGAATACAACAAGCCCGGCGACGGACCACAATTGTTTTTTCATCACTACAGGGTAGACAGCAGTCACCTACTCATCAATATGCGCCGCATACAGATGTTGCGCAAACGCCACGAGGAGCGCACTGCGGCTATGATAGCCTACCTGCAAAATACGGCAGTGTGTCGCGAGCGTTTATTGCTCCGCTATTTCGGCGAGGCGGCTGATACCGATTGTGGTCATTGCGATGTGTGTGCTACTCATCAGCACCAGCACATGCCGCTGGCTACACTCAAAAAGGAACTGATTACCTATATCAAACAAAATACCCCCATAGCACCAGATGCACTATTGGGGGCTTTTCCTGTAGCTGACAGAGATACTGTGTTGCAACTCACGCGCAAATGGACAGACGAAGGACATTTGTATTACGATGGCACTATGCTGCACGTCAGGCAATAGCTCTCCAGGTAGATTCTGCAACCTCCGTACTCTTCACCACGATATGTATTTTTTCATCCAGCTTTTTCACTGCTTCTTCCATCAGTTGCAGGTAATATGGCTGCGATAGTGTGTCTTCATCTTCTTTTATTATGTTCATCAACCCCATTATTGACGTAAGTGGTCCTCTGAACTCGTGCGACTGTATAAATGCTATTTCTCTCAGCACTTTGTTCTGTTGCGCCACTTGTTGCATTTTTTCGTTCAGCATTTTTTGGGTCAGCTCCAGTTCCATCAGGTTCATGGTTTGCTGTGCTAGTATATGCAATTGATGCTTTTTGTTATCTGTCGTTTCCTTATTATTCACATCCATCACACACAGTGTGCCTATAGTGAAGCCATCGTTGGTGGTGAGTGGTGCACCTGCATAAAACCTTATGTGTGGTGGATGCATCACCAGTGGGTTATCTGTAAATCTATTGTCAGCTTTTGCATCAGCCACTACCATGGGTTCTTGTTGCTCTACTACATGTGTGCAAAAAGAGGTGTTGCGGGGCATTAGCTGCACTTCAAATCCATAACATACCTTGAATACTTGATCATCTTTATCTACCAATGTCAGAAAAGCTACTGGCGTTTCATATATCTCTGTCGCTAATTGTAGCAGGCTATGCAGATTTTTGTTCAGGTCAAAATTAAAATGATGAAATCTGTTCACCGCTACCAGTCTTTCTGCTTCTTTGTATTTCATTTTATTAGTTTTTGGTCGGTTTAAGTCCCTTGTTTGATGGTTTTTCAGGCTGTTTTGTTTGCCTTCATACTACATACGCTCTATCTTCCGTTTTGGTTTTATACTTTTACAATTGATGCACAGTAAGATACGTTTTTCTATAATTGGTTTTGGCAACATTGGTCGTCGCCATGCAGCTCAAATACAGCAAAATCCATCGGCAGAGCTTGTAGCTGTGTGCGATACAAATGCTAAAGTTAGTGAATCAGTGCAACATGGTGTGCCTTTCTACACTTCTTTACCAGATATGCTGGCAGCTACTACTGCCGATGTGCTGTGTGTTTGCACGCCCAACTATCTGCATGAAGCACACACCATAGCCGGGCTGGCAGCTGGTATGCACACCGTAGTAGAAAAACCAATGGCACTTAGCGTAGCTGAGTGTACTAATATGATAGCTGCAGGCAAAGAGAGTGGCAAAACCATTTTTGCAGTAAAACAAAACAGATACAATCCACCGGTGCAAGCAGTGAAAAAACTCATCGCTTCTCAGCAACTGGGTAATGTCTACATGATACAGGTCAACTGCTTCTGGAATCGTGGCGATGCCTACTATGCTGGTTCCGACTGGCGTGGGGTAAAGAGTAAAGATGGTGGTTGTCTGTTTACCCAGTTCAGCCATTTTGTAGATATTCTGTATTACCTCAATGGCGCTATTACAGATGCAGAAGGCATCATCAGTAATTATGCACACCAACACAATACTGAAGTAGAAGATACCGGTAGTTTTGTGCTCAGGGCTGCTAACGGTGCCATCATCAACTTCAACTTTACCACCTGTGCCTATCAGCGCAATATGGAGGGGTCTATCACCATATTTGCAGAGAATGGCACAGTTAAGATAGGAGGGCAATACCTCAATACCGTAGAATACCAGCAACTGAAGGGCGAAGCACTACCACCTATCAATATAACTGCCAAGTCTAATGACTATGGGCTATATCAAGGCTCTATGAGCAATCACGACAAGGTGATACAAAATGTGGTAGACGTGTTACTACACAATCATTCGGTAATGACCAGTG